>NZ_POTX01000060.1 GCF_003236305.1 Micromonospora endophytica
CTGGTGGGGGTTAGGTCAGGGGGGCGCCGCCGGGTTGGGCGACGTTGTTCACCGTCAGCTGGTACGGCGCGTACTGCGACTGCTGCTCGGTCGGCTCGTCGTAGCCGACGATGGCTACCACCTTCGGGAAGGCCAGCAGCGCCAACGTCGGGACCACACCGAGGGTGAAGCTCGACTTGCCGTCGACCTCGTACTGGTAGGCGATCTTGTTCTTCTCGTCCAGGCCGACGAAGCGGACGTTCCAGTTCGCCACCGGCGTCGGAGCGATCTCCGACGGCGAGTCGAACGGCTCCAGGCTGGACCCGTCACTGACCAGCGTGCCGCCGACGGCGATGTCGTCGATCCGCAGGCCACCCTCGTTGACGCCACCGTCGCTGACGTACCGGAAGCTCAGCAGCACCTCCTGGCCGGCGTACGCGGACAGGTCGAACGAGTGCGGCTCGAAACCGTTGGTGGTGCCGTTCAGCGCCGGGCCGAGCGGACCGGTCACGGTCTTGTCACCCGCGATCGGGGTGTAGCTCTCGCCGCCGTCGGTGGAGACGCTGACGTAGCCGTAGTCGTAACCGGCCTCCGCGCCGTACTTCGCGAGGAAGGTGAGCGTCGGGTTGCCGGCCGGCACCGTCACCGGGGTGACGGCGGCGGCGTCGGTGCTGCTGGCGTTACCGGACCAGAGCACCGGGTTGCCGGCCCGGTCCGGGTCGTCGCTCACCGTCGTCCAGGCCAGCGGGATCGCCGGCAGCGTCTTCGCGCCCTGGAACTTGACCGAGCGCAGGTCGCCCCGGCCCAGCGGCTTGCCGTTCGCCTTGCGCAACTGCACGTAGTCGGCGCCGTTGGGGGCGGCGCCCGGGGTCGCGTACGACGCCGGGTTGTCCAGGTTCACCGTGGCGTTCAGGCTGGGCGTGGTGACCTTGCGCTTGTCCTTGCCGAGCACGACGCCGAGCTTGGAGTTGCCCACGATCCGGTCGACCAGGTTCATCGTCTGGTAGTCGTGGATCACGTCGTACATGTCCTTGACGCCCTCGTCCTTCAACGCCGCCTCAAGGCTGGCCAACCCCTGAAGGTCGCCGTCGCGGTGCAGGCGGGAGATGAAGTCCAGGCCGTAGCGGTCGTAGAGGAAGAGTACGAACGAGTAGACGTTGCCGTAGTCGGCGAGCACGCCACTGGCGTTGCTGCCCTCGTTCCACAGGTTTATCGAGTTCTCCGGACCACCACAGTCCCGTGGGTTGGTGTTGTAGTCCGTCTGCACCGTGCCGAAGCCCTGGAAGCAGTAGATGTGCCCGTCGGCGCCGGGCTGGTCGACCCGGGCCCGCGCGTCGACGTAACCGGCGAGCGTCTGCACAAAGTCGGAGAGACCCTCGTTGAGCCAGACGGTCTCGAACGGGTCGGTGTAGTAGTGCGCCAGGTGCTGCCACTCGTGGATGAACGTGCCCTCGTACAACTGCGGGCGGGCCGGGCGGCTGGTGCACAGGTCGTCGGTCGGCTCGTTCGGCGGGTTCGCACCGGTCCGGTGTGCCCAGTCGTACGCGTCGACCGTCATGATGTTGCGGTCGAGCACCTCGTTGAAGTACGAGAAGTGGAACCCGGCGATGTAGCTCGGGAAGGCCGGGAACTCGTAGAAGTTGTCGTCCCGGACGTTGTCGACCAGCGTGACCGTGCGGTTGCCGGCACCGGTGAAATCACCGGCGAGCAGCGCGTTGCTGCCGTCCCGGTCCGGCGGGGTGCTGAACGCCGCCACCGACTTCGGGTACATGTTCGTGTCGAACTCGTGGACCAGGTCGGCGACCTGCTGGTCGGTGACCACCGTCGAGTTCGGAATCTGCCGGCGGCAGTCGCCCTCCGGGAACTCGGTGTCGTTGGCGACCCACACCTCGATGTTGTCGCCCACGCCCCGCAGCGTGAACGGCTTCAGGTAGATGATGCCCTGGTAGTCGTCGAGCGCCAGCCACTGGCGTACGGTCCCCACCGGCGGCGTCTCGGCGGCCGGTGCCGCGGAGCGCGCCTGGGCGCGCGGCTGATACTGGGTGGCGGTGTCGATCGGCTTGCCGTTGAAGGTGAAGTCTTTCCTGGTCAGCTCGCGGACATCAGTGGCGAGCCCGGTGGCCGGCGCGGGAGCGGGCTGTGCCGCCTCACCGCTGGGCGCGGCCGACGCCGTCGCCGGATGGGCGACGACGGAGAGCAACGGTAGGACAATGGCGCTGGCTGCAATCCCCGCAATGCGGCGACGTGCCATGGAACCTCCTCGTCGATGGAAGAACCGGCCGGCATTCCGGACGAACCGGCGCCGACGGGTCTGCGCACGCTGATCGAGCGTCTTCGTGACCTCAACACACCGACATCGATCAGGCAAGTGGTGGGCTCATGGAAACACCGCGACCGAGGTGAGCATCGTCGTCGGTCGCGCGGGCGGCCGATCGAGCGTCCCGTGTCCTACGCGACGAAGGCAGGGAGCAGGCCGGAGAGTTCGCTACGCCCAGCAATCAAGGCAGAGAGTTGTCGGATGCTGGACACGCCGTAGTTGCCGCTGGCCGTGCCCGGGTGGGACGGCCAGCGGCGTGACGAGGGTCGTGGGTTACCGGCCCACCGGTGCCCGCTCGACCGCTCCGCTGGGGACCGGGCGGAACGAGGGGCGGGACAGGGCGCTCGGCCACCAGGTGCGTCGACCCAGCTCCAGGGCCAGCGCCGGGACGAGCAGGGTGCGGACCACGAACGTGTCCAGCAGCACCCCGACGCTGACGATCACCGCCATCTGCACCGACGGCACCAGCGGCAGCACGCTCAACGCGCCGAAGGTGGCGGCCAGCACCACGCCCGCGCTGGTGACGACACCACCGGTGACGGTCAACGCGTGCAGCACACCCGGGCGGTGCCCGCGCCGCGCCGTCTCCTCGCGGGCCCGGGTGACCAGGAAGATGGTGTAGTCCACGCCCAGGGCGACCAGGAACAGGAACGTCTGCAACGGGTTCCCGACGAACAGCTTCGGATAGCCGATCGCGGCCAGGATGAAGCCGGCGGCACCCAACGCGGCCAGGTAGGACAGCACCACGCTGACCAGCAACAGCAGCGGCGCGACAAGGGCCCGTAGCAGCAGCACCAGCACCAAGAAGACCACCGCCAGCACCAGCGGCGCGACCAGCCGGTTGTCCCGGTTGACGGTCCGTTCCTCGTCCAGCACGTGCGCGCTGAACCCACCGACCAGCGCCTGCCCGTCGGGCACCGCGTGCACCGCGTCGCGCAGGCGTGTGACGGTGGCCAGCGCCGCGTCGCTGTCCGGCACGTCGGCCAGGACCGCGGTGACGCGTACCCACCGGCCGTCCGCCGACAGTTGCGGCGCGCCGACCTCGGCCACCCCCGGCACGGTACGCGCGGCGGCGACCACCTGGTCCGCCGGCCCGGCCGCGGCCAGGATCTCGACCGGTTCCACAGTGCCGCCCGGGTAGTGCGCCTCGATCATCCGCTGACCGGTGATCGAACCGACCTCGGTGGTGAACGTCTCCTCACCGGGCAGGCCGATGCTCAGGTTGCCGATGCCGAAGCTCAGCACGATCAGG
Organism: Micromonospora endophytica; assembly: GCF_003236305.1. Taxonomy (GTDB): domain Bacteria; phylum Actinomycetota; class Actinomycetes; order Mycobacteriales; family Micromonosporaceae; genus Micromonospora; species Micromonospora endophytica. Next base: position 3,549 of record NZ_POTX01000060.1, read on the forward strand.
GCGGCGGCCGTGCCGAGCCACACCGGACGCGGCCACCGCCCCACCAGACCGGCGACGCGCCGCCACACCCCGTGTTGGGCGGCCACGTCCACACCGGCCGCATCCGGCACGTGCCGGGGCACGAAGGGCCAGAACAGCCACCGTCCGAAGAGCACGAGCACCGCCGGCAGCAGCGTGGTCATGGCCAGGAACGCCGCGCCGATGCCGACCGCGCCGACCGGCCCGAGACCCCGGGTGGACGGCAGGTCCGCGGCGAGCAGGCAGAGCAGACCGAGGACCACCGTCGCGGCCGAGGCGGCGATCGCACCGTACGACCGGCGCAACGCGACAGCCATCGCCGCGTGCCGGTCGGCGTGCCGGCGCAACTCCTCCCGGTAGCGGGCGATCAGCAGCAGCGCGTAGTCCACGCCGACGCCGAAAACCAGCACCGTCATGATGGTCTGGCTCTGGAAGTCCACCGCCAGCCCGGCATGCTTGGCCAGCAGATAGACCACCGCGCCGGCCAGCTGGTTGGCCAACCCCACGGTCACCAGCGGGACCAGCCACAACACCGGACTGCGGTACGTGACGAGCAGCAGCAACGCGACAGTGCCGGCGGTCGCCAACAACAGCGTGGTGTCCATCCCGCCGAACGCCTCGGAGACGTCGTCGTCGGCACCGACCTGGCCGGTGAGCGCGATCCGCAGACCGGCCGGCGGGTCGGCGGTCAGCCGCTGCTTGATCTGCGTCGCCGCCTCGGTCCGCTGCTCGTCGTCCCCGGCGACGGGAAAGGAGAGCAGCAGCGCCTGCCCGTCCGCGCTGGGTATCGGCGGGGACACCTGGCCGCCGTCGGCGTACCGGACGAAGGCCGCCCGGTCCTGCTCGGACCTGGCCCGGTCGGCGTCGGTGAGCCCACCGTCGCGGACGTAGACGACGACGGCGAGCGGCTGCCGCGAGTCCGGGAACGCCTGCTGCGCCCGCTGCGCCGCCCGACTGGACTCGGCGGTCGCCGGCAGCGCCCCGAGCGTGTCGTTCTGCTGCACCTCGGTCAGCTTGACGGCGAGCGGGCCGGCCGCCGAGACGAGCACGAGCCAGAACACGATGAGCGCGTACTTGCTGCGCCGGCCGGGCGACAAACCGGCCAGCACCCTTTTCCTCAACCTGGTCATGCACTGATCCTTCGACCCGCGCGGGCCCCGGGCAGGAGTGTCAGGTCCCGTCCTTTGGTGGTGCTGGCACCACCGCTTTCCGGGCCGCCGCTGCGGAAGAATGAGGCCGTGGACAGCTCGGTACGCGCCGCGTTGTGGCGCTGGGCGCGACCCGGCCTGATCAGCGCCGGGCAGGGCCTCACCGTCGGGCTGCTCAGCGTGACAAACCTGGCGTTGTTCCTGCTGTCGGTGGTGTCGCTGCTGCTGATTCCCGCGCTCGGCATCGGCTTCGTGCTGTTTCCGACGGTGACGGTGCTGGTGCGCCTGTCGCTGACCCTGCAACGCCGGATGAGCCGGTGGGCCGGCCAGCCGATCGTCTCGCCGTACCAGCCGGTGCCGGCCGGGATGCCGCTGGGCAGCTGGCGGCGGTTCCGCTGGACCGTCTCCGACCCCGCCACCTGGCGGGACTTCGGCTGGCTGCTGCCCGGCACGGTCACCGGCGCGGTCTGTCTGCTGGCGTTCGCGCTGCCGCTGTACGGCCTCGAAGGCATCCTGCTGGTGCCACTGATGATCTACCTGATCACCGACGGCTACGGCTACGCCCTCTTCTGGCCGATGGAGAACGCCGTCGAGGCGTGGCTCTGCGGCCCACAGGGCTGGCTGATCCTCGGTGCCGGGCTGACCGTCGGCCCCTGGCTGCTCTGGCTGCACTTCCGCTTCGCCGGCTTCTTCCTCGCCCCCACCCAGGCGCAGGAACTGGCGCTGCGGGTCCGGCACCTCACCATCACCCGCGCCGACACCATCGACACCCAGGCCGCCGAGCTGCGCCGGATCGAACGCGACCTGCACGACGGCGCGCAGGCCCGGCTGGTCGCCCTGCGCATGAGCATCGGGCTGGCCGCGGAACTACTCACCCACGACCCGGTCCGGGCCGCCCGCCTGCTCGGCGAGGCGCAGCAGGCCAGCGGCCAGGCACTTGTCGAGCTGCGTGATCTCGTACGCGGAATCTATCCGCCGGTGCTCGCCGAACGCGGCCTGGACGGGGCGGTGCGCGCCCTCGCCCTCACCGTCACCCCGCCCGTGGACGTCGACATCGACCTGCCCGGCAGCCCGCCGGCAGCGGTCGAGGCCGCAGCCTACTTCGCGGTCGCCGAGTTGCTGGCCAACGTGGCCAAACACAGTGCCGCGCGGCACGCCTCGGTGCGGCTGGCGCACGCGGCCGGCATGCTCCGGATGGAGGTCCGCGACGACGGGCACGGCGGCGCCACCTTCGACGCCGGCAGCGGCCTGGCGGGTGTACGCCGCAGACTGGCTGCCTTCGATGGCACCATGACGGTGACGAGTCCGCCCGGCGGACCCACAATCGTGACCATGGAGCTGCCGTGCGAGTTGTCATCGCGGAGGACCTCGCCCTTCTCCGGGACGGTTTGACCCGCATCCTCGACGCGTACGACTGCACAGTTGTCGAAGCCGTCGCCGACGGACCCAGCGTGCTGCCCGCCCTGACCCGGCACCGCCCCGACGTGGCGGTCCTCGACGTACGCCTGCCACCCACCTGCACCGACGAGGGCCTGCAAGCCGCCCTCGCCGCCCGGCGGCAACTCCCCGGCCTGCCCATCCTGGTGCTCTCCCAACACGTCGAGCAGCTCTACGCCCGCGAACTGCTCGCCGACCGCGCCGGCGGCGTTGGCTACCTGCTCAAGGACCGCGTGTCGAACGTCGGCCAGTTCATCGACGCGGTCCGCCGGGTCGCCGCCGGCGGCATGGTGATGGACCCCGAGGTGGTCTCCCAACTGCTGGCCCGCAACGCCGGCGCGGACCGGTTGGGCGAATTGACGGCGCGGGAGCGCGAGGTGTTGGGCCTGATGGCCGAGGGACGGTCGAACGCGGCGATCGCCGGCCGACTCTTCGTCACGGAGAGAGCGATCAGCAAACACATCAACAACATCTTCAGCAAGCTCAGCATGCCCCCATCGGACGACGACAACCGCCGGGTGCTGGCAGTGCTGGCGTACCTGAACAGCTGAGGTGCTCAGCAGCGAGGCTGCGTGTTCTCCGAGCCGATCAGGCCGGACGACCAGGCGTACGCGGCGAACGGCTGGAGCTACGGCCAGAGCAAGATCGGCGCAACCTTCGCCCGACTGCGTACGCAGAACGGCCGGCACACCTTCTGCGTGAAGCAGCCACACGAAAACGAGCTTGCCTGCGCAGAGATATCCGCCCGGGGCGAGATGCATTCCGCTCCTGGCGATGGAGTTTTATCCGACCATCCGCATCGTCAGGACCCGCCGGACCGCCCGCCTCGGCAGGATGGTGCTCTGCCTGGACGAGGTCGACGGGCTGGGCACCTTCTTCGAGATCGAGGCGATGGTGAGTGGGGACCAGCCGGCGGGCGAGGTGCAGCAGGACCTGGACGCCTTCGCCCGCTCTCTCGGGACCGACCTGATCCGGACCACCGAGACGTACGACTCGCTGCTGTGGGCGGCGTTGTCCCTCCCGCAAGAGGAGACGCAGAACCTCCGCAAGGAAATCCGCTACACGTGATGAGGATGTGTACAGGGTTTCCTTGTGAGATTGAAGGGAGGGTGCATAAGTATTACTTGAGGAGGGCGGGTAATGCTGATCCAGCATCCGTCCGCCACCCAGCAGGAGTTGGCCGCCCTCGTCGGCGTCTCGCAACCACGGATCTCCCAGGCTCTGGCCGCGCTGGCTGACAAAGATCTCGTGCAGCGCACGCCGAGCGGTTGGGCCGCGCGGGACATCGATGCGGCGATCCGCTGGTGGCTGGCAACCTACCCAGGACCGGGCGGCATCACCATCTACTGGTACGCCCTGGCACCAGCGGTCGAGCAGGCCCGAACTGTCGTCTCACTGATCAAGGCGACCGATCCGGTGGGCGTCGCCGTCTCCGGTGATGTCGCCGCCGACATCATCGCCCCTTGGCGCGCCCCGACCCGCGCCATCCTCTACGCCCACACCGGACTCAACCTGGTCGACGCGGGCTTCATCCCAGCCGGAGAAGAGGAGGCAACGCTCGAACTCACCGTGCCGAGAGATCCAGGTCTGTGGCCGCTACCCGGTACGGCATCAGGTGGGCTGTCGCTAGCCGACCCGCTCCAGGTTCTCTGGGACGTGTGGCGCTCACCCGGCCCCGACAGCGAGGAGGCGGCGCAACGTGTGTGGGCCGTGCTGCGTCGCGAACGTGATTAGAGGTGTGCGGCATGACCGGATTAGATAGAGCGTAGCCACGCTTCGTCTCGCTCGTCTCCACCAGCCGGGCGGCAGTCGCCGGGTTCCTCACCCGCGCCGACCTGACGCAGGTCACCACAACCATTGACCTGGACTATCGAATCGTTGATGAGCACATGGTCACCCTGCTCGTGGCGCTACACGGCGAACGCCGGCTTCGCCGCTATACCGACCGTCGTTCAGGACAACGGTCGTCTTTTACCGACTTGTCTATCGAGCCCGCGCCTTTTCAGGGGTCCCGGTGTCTGTGCTCAGCCACTACGGTCTGGAGACGTCTGTCCGAAGCTCCTAGGCTGCCAGCGACCAACATCCGGGGTGAGATTGTATGAGAGCGGACACTGTCCAGCTCGTCCACGTCTTTGGCACGGATCGTCGGCATGTCGTGCCGGTCTTCCAGCGTCCATACGTGTGGAACCGTGAGCGAAACTGGGAGCCGTTGTGGTCAGACGTCCGGATGGCGGCGGAGGAGGTCGAGGCAGAGTTAAGTGGCGCAGTCCCTACGTTGATAGGTCAGCCGCGAGCCCACTTCCTTGGCGCGATCGTGCTTGAGCGTTTGCCGCCTGCGCCCGGCCGGATCCTCGCGATGAATGTGATCGATGGACAGCAGCGTCTGACCACGCTGCAAGTGCTGCTGGCTGCGTGCTGGGCGGCGGCGAAGACGCATGCTGCCGATAACGCCGAGGCACTTCTGAAGCTGTTTCTGCACAACACCGAACAGCTCGTTCACCCAAACCACCCGTATGAGCGCTATAAGGTCTGGCCATCGTTGCCAGACCGAGACGCGTTCAAGAGGATCTTCATTTCCGAGCTGCCGCTTTTTCGAGCCGACGAACATGGACTCGTCACGGCTCGTCGCTACTTTGACGACGAGGTTCGTGCGTGGCTGGCGGACTGCCCAAAGCCAGTCGACCGGGCGGATGCGCTCGTTATCGCCCTAAGGGAGCGGCTGGGATTTGTCGAGATCCAGCTTGAGGGGCAAGACGATGCGCAGGTCATTTTCGAGACCCTGAATGACCGTGGTACCCGACTCCGCGCTTCGGACTTGGTGAAGAACACACTCTTCCGGCTTGCCGAGCAGCAGGGACAAGATGTCACGACGCTGCACGAGGAGTTCTGGGCACCCTTCGAAGCGCCTTGGTGGGCCGAGGAAGTCACCACTGGGCGATTCAAGCGTGCGCGCATCGACCTGTTGCTGTCGTACTGGTTGTCCATCCAGATCGGGCAGGAGGTGCCCATCGAGCGACTGTTCGCAGACTTTCGCCGCTGGCAAAACAGCACTAATGCACTCGCGGTCGATGTGTTAATCGACCTGGCGCACCATGGCAGGGCAATGCGGCACCTCGAAGGGCTCGCCGGAGTGGACCCCACCGGCCAGTTGCTCCAAGTGCTGGACATGCTCAAGACCACCACCCCAGTGCCGATCCTCCTTCATCTGCGGGCCCGGGACGGAGTTCCCCGTGAGCAGCGGGAAATCGCCGCTCGTGCCATCGAATCACTGATCGTGCGCCGCTTTGTCTGCGGTCTCACCACCAAGGACTACAACCGTCTCTTCCTGTCGGTGCTTCAGACCATCCGGCAGGCCGAGGACGTGGGAGTAGGGGAGCTGTTACGCGATCAGCTCGCCAGGCAGACAGCCGAGTCGCGTTACTGGCCCAATGACAGCGACTTTATCGGCGGATTGCTGCAAGACAACCTTTACCGGACGCTCCGTGGACCGCGGCTCCGTGTGCTACTCGCCGGTCTGGAGAGCCAACTGAGAGGTGACAAGAGTGAGCAGCCTTTCAGCCCCGCGCAGGCCGCGAACCTTAGTGTCGAGCATCTGTTGCCGCAGGAGTGGGCGCAGCACTATCCGCTACCTGCCAATCTGCCTGAAGAACAGGCGAAGGGCAGTCGGGCTGCCGCTCTGCACCAGCTCGGCAATTTGACGCTGACCACCAAGAAGCTCAACTCTTCGATCAGCAATGGCCCATGGGCTCAGAAGCGTGCGGAGCTCAACAAGTATGGTGTGCTCCTATTGAATTCCGCCACAGTTCTGCAGCCCTACGAGACGATGCCTGCAGAAGTAGCGCAGCGGTGGTCGGAGGGGTGGACCGAGGAGCAGATCGGCATGCGCACCTGCATCCTGATCAAATTCGCATTAAAGAACTGGCCTCGACCGGATTGATCGGAGCCGCAGCGCCTACTGCTCGCTTTGTCCTTGGCTGGCTGCCTTTCCATTCGCCGTGATTACGGATTCTCCGATTCGAGGCTGACGCGGAGTTCCTCGATGGCCTTCAACGCTTCCTCCTCCTCGATGTTGTCGACCCACCGAAGGCGCCACTGCGACTCGGTGGTAAGTACCGTGTCGAGTGCCCTTATTGCCATTTCTCGTAGCGATGAGTTCACTTTAATGTCGTCGCGGCCGAGGAGGAACCGTGGGGCGTAGGCCGAGTCTGATGATGGCCTGCCAGTGAGTGACTGGACGACTGTAGCGGCTGCGGCGATGACTTGGGCTGCGCGGCTCGGGGAGAGGTGGGAGCCCGCCACGACGGCCGCTTCGAGCGTGCGTCGCACGAGGTCCGTGCGTCTATCCGGTGCGCTGTCTTCCAGTGCCCCGCACCACTCGACGGCGTCGTCGTTGTCGAACGGCCCGAACTGCCATGTCGCCATCAATCCTCCTCCGGGTGGCGTAACCCAACCACATCATCCCGCTGGGCAGGCGAGAGGGCTCGAACCCCGACTTCTCCCTGCTGAGAGGTCCCGCGCAGCGTTGCTGGAAGCATGAGCCCGCCGAGTATGCCGGGCGCGTCACTAGGAAGATCCACAACTCCGCGGTATGCTTCTGCAATGCTTGAGCAGCTAGAAGAGCCAGTGAAGGACCGCACATCCGTGGAGTTGTTTGCTGGCGGTGGTGGGCTGGCTATGGCAGTGCATCGAGCGGGGTTTCGGCCTTTGCTCGTGAACGAGCTTGTGAAGTATGCCTGTGACACGCTCCTGGCTAACGTTGCTGTTCGGAGGGGCGACGAGGAGCGGATCCCCGGGCCCAATGAGCGTTGGCCCTTGGTCTCGGGTGATGTGAGTAATGTCCAGTTTGAGTACCTGTGGGATCGCGTAGACCTGCTCGCGGGCGGGCCGCCGTGTCAGCCGTTCAGTCTGGGTGGCATCGCCAAGGGCGACGAGGATAAGCGCAACATGTTCCCGCAGATGTTCCGCGCCATCCGCGAGATTCAACCGAAGGCGGTCATCTGCGAGAACGTGCGCGGCCTGCTCCGCCCGTCATTTAAACCGTATTTTGAGTACATCGAGCGCGAGCTGCGATTGCCCTTCATTGAGCGCGACGAGACCACTAACTGGCGCGAGCATGATGAGGTACTGCGGGATCGGCTAGCCGAGGAGCCGACAGATCCGAAGCAGCGATACGACGTGGTCACCATGAAGGTGAACGCCGCTGATTACGGCGTCCCTCAGGTCCGAAACAGGATCATAATCGTAGCGTTCAGGTCAGATCTTGGGATCGACATGCAGCGTTTCGAGCAAGCAGTGAGTCCGCGGTACTCGGAGGCGGCGCTGATCCGGTCAATGCTGGACGGTACCTACTGGGAACGGCATCCCGATGTGCCCGGCCACGTACGGGAGCGTCTCATGGCCCGGCTGCCGGACACCCCTCCGAAGGAGGACGGCATGCTTCCTTGGCGAACCCTACGCGATGCGATTAAGGGGATTGACGGACAGCGTCCACTGCCTCCTGTGCCTTGGGACAGACTGGATCGGCGTGAGTATGGACTCGGCGGGCTCACCGACCACATTGGCTGGCCCGACGCACGCATCTACCCCGGGCACACGCCGAACGAGCTTGATCGGCCGGCAAAGACCGTCAAGGCTGGGGTGCATGGAGTTCCCGGCGGCGAGTCGGTAATGTTGACCGACGACCTGTTATCCGAATCGACTGCGGGCTCGCCATACGCCTACAAGCACCGATACATGACCGTACGCGAGACAGCGCGAGTCATGACCTTCCCCGATGGTTGGAAACTCGCCGGGCCGCGGGGTGAACAGATGCGGCAACTCGGCAACGCCGTGCCCGTGATGCTTGGCGAGTTCTTCGCCCGAGCCATCGCCGCTGCCCTCGATGAGGCTGAGGGCACACCATGACTTCGACCGCCACTCGCTCCGATAACCGTTGGGCGGAAAGGCCTCCGCCATCAAAAGCGTGGAAGGGCCGGCAGGGCCGTAGCAGGCGGGCCGCTTCGCTCGAACAGGACCGCGCCGCTGGAGGGCTCGACTGCCGGTGGGTCGATCTCGGCGATGGGAGGCGCGCCCGTGCGTCTGTCGAACTCAAGCTGTTGCCTCGCACCCGCAGGATCCGTGCTTACTTGCGGTGGTCAGACAGAGGCCGCTCACCCACTCGGTATCTTGGCGAGGTCGAGCACGCTACCCGCGCGGAGAACCTGTCTCAAGGGTGGCGCTTGGCATCGGCTAAGGGGCTTCTCGTCACGCTGGCCCCCTCCAAGAATTCATGGGCAAAGAACCCGGCCGTACGGGCGGTGATGCGCGCCAACAAGGCCCGCGATACCGGCCCGGAGCAGCGGATACGCTCACTCCTCCACTCAAAAGGACTGCGATACCGGGTTAACGTTAGGCCTCTTCGGGAGCTGCGTCGCACGGCCGACGTAGTATTCACGGCCTCCCGCGTCGCGGTTTTCATCGATGGATGCTACTGGCATGGATGTTCCGAGCACTATCGCCCGGCTCGTGCTAATGACAGCTTCTGGCGAGAGAAGATCGACGGCAACCGCGCACGGGATCGGGAGACTGACCAGTTGCTCGCTGATGCTGGTTGGACCGTGATCAGGATTTGGGAGCACGAGGACCCGGCGGAGGCTGCCGACCGCGTTGAAGACATGCTCAAGAGAGTCCGTGCGGCTTGGCCGTCCTCAGACGAGGAATCGCCTGAACGACGCCGCCTAACGACCTGAACTCAGAGCCTATCCGGACAGCATAACTACTCCTCCTCCTGTGTCCACACGTCGTCGGGTGGCCCGTCGTTGTCAGGAGCCGGGGCGTGTGATGGTGCACCGCCGTAGACATGTTGGTGGTGCCAGATCAGGTACTTGGAAAGTGGGGGTAAAGCGCCAGCGGGTAAGAGTAGATTATCGGCCAACGGGGGCCTTCCAAATGCGGCGCGGATCGCTGGATCCCTGCCCACGGCAGCGGCGAGAGAATGCTTTAGATGGATACGAAGGCCACCCGTGACGGTTATGAGCCCAGTGTCGAATGCGATGTCGTGAGTGGGGCACGCTGCTAGGCCATTGCGCGCGTCTAGCCTTTCGGCATGACTGCTAGCCCGCCACGCCTTGATGTGGCCGGCTACCAGCATCCGCGCAGCGCCGCCTGTCTCTAGGCGGACAGAAAGGCCGCAAAATACACATCGGTACCCGTGGTTGTGTAGCACCTCACGGGCGAATCGGGGCTGGCCAACCCTCACAGCGGCGACGAGTAGACGCTCAGTTGTCCGCTCATCAAGGTCTGTTCGCGACTCAAGCCAGTTCGCCGAGAGGGCCTGTACGGTGACCTCAACGTCTGCCCTGTCGAGCTTGCTTTGGTTAAGTAACAGAAGCTCAGCGTTGCTATCGGCTATCCCGAGAAAATCAGGCAATCTTTCCGGCCCGATGCCGACATCCCGCGCGGCAGTGAGTATGACACGGTAGACGGCACCGAGGCGTCCAGGAATATCGAGGAGATGAGCTGCTACCTCGATCTCGTGTTTCGCGCCGTTCCGTCTGCTGCCGTCGAGGTTGGCCATCTTCGCCAGGATGCTGCTATTGGGCCGCTGGAAGAGGCGCGCCAGTGTTGGAATGGGCTCCTCGGCCTTGTGGGCGGTCGTGCCACCATATTTCCGATGATTGACCAACAGGCTCGCGGCGAGACATGCCAGCGTCTCCACCGGGAGGAACGCTACTTGACGGCCCGCAGTTACTGGCGAACGGGCGCTAATGGAGCGCCACTGCTTGCGGGCAGAACTTGTCCTGATCCCTACGTAGTCGCTGACACTGAGCACGGATAGCATCCTTCTGGCGGCCTACCTACTCATGGAGCCCGACGAGTGGATCGGACTCGCCCGCGTCTTCATCGGCAAAATCCGGATCCACCTTTCCCCCAGCGAACTGGCGGGGGCCTAGGGTGTAGGTAATCTGGCCGTCCGGCTCACGCCGCCACCAGCCGAGCGCACTGTCGTACTGCTGGCGCTCTTGATACATGATGAGATAACCGGGCAGAGCGGTTAGCTGCCACCCCTCAGGGAGTGCGGCGATAAGCTGGGGTGCGAGATTCCTGATCGATATGGGCTGGCCCGGGCTAGTCAGCGAGGTGCTCTGGTAGATCTTTTGGGCCCCGGTGCTTTTATCAAACCGTAGGCGGTAGGGTAGTTGGCGGGTGGCTTCATCCAGAATCGCGCCGATCCGCTGCGAACCCGGCCCCAAGAGGATCCGATAGTCGAGGTTGATAGGATATAGGGCATCGAAGTGGGCTGCCTTGACCACGCTCTTGTCTCGATTGCGCCCGGGGTCGTTGTTCCCGAAACCATTAGTGTTCCATGGGATGCTGTCATGTTCCCGGTAGCGCTTGATGAGAAGTTTCTCAGGCGCGGCTGCGTCGAGATCCTCGTCGACATAGGCACATATAAACCGCACCGTATCGGATGCGATGCCAGTGCGACCGCATAGCTTACGGTGATGCTGGGTTAGTCGTTCCTGGAGGGACGTAGCCGCCTTGCCGACATACACGCGTTGGCCGTTCAAGTACAGCGTGTAGACACCAGGACGCCCTGCGACACCGGAAAGGTACGCCAGCGTCAGGGGCGCGGGTTCCAGCGGGCGTAAGGTTGTCTCCAACTGATCGGCGAGGGCGCGAGTAATGCTGAGACGGAACTCCGCCGTCCACTGTTTAGTCACCTGGCACCTCCAACGGCAGGCTGGGTCAGGTAGTTTGACATGGCATAGTTCGAGATCCAAATGTGCAGCGGAGCCGGCAGATTATCATCTGGACCTAGATCGAGACGCAGGCAGTTCTGATGGGGATGCTCCGGGTTCGGGGCATAGCCGGAGTTGCAGATACTTCCTCTGGCGGGCGTCGGTCCAGGTGACGCCCAATGCCGGTTCCGGCACGGCCGGGGACCTCAGAGACCACTCGGCCGGCTGCCACTTCCATACCATTATTGCCCGACATGTCCGTTCCGTGTCCATGGCTCGGGATCTTCCTATCTCAACTTCATGCCGGACAGACTCCCGATCTAGCGTCGGATATACGACAAGACCTCAAGACTTTGCTCTAGGTGGTCTCGCCTTACAAATTTCTGTGTTGTAAGGTGGCCATCTTGGATCAGTATTATTTATATATGGGGAGCTAATGCCAAGACATCTGGTCAACATGGATGCCTTGATTCCTCGCGAGGATTTCGAAGTCCATACTCCGGAACCGGTCACGGAGCCGTCTATCTTAAGTACCACAATGAAAATCACGGATCTTGGTCCTGAAAGCCTGATTTACAACGTTCTTCGCAAACCCGACTTCCAACGCGAGACCGCCAACTGGACGCCAGAGAAGGTTGCGGAGCTTGTGAGGAGCTTCCTTGAGGGCGATCTTATCCCGTCGGTCATCCTATGGCGTTCACCAAGAAGTGGCAATATTTTCGTTATCGATGGCGCCCACCGTCTAAGCGCTCTTGTTGCATGGGTGCATGATGATTACGGCGACAAGCACACGTCAATGCGCTTTTTCGATAACACGATACCGGTAGAGCAGAAGCGGGCGGCTGATGGGGCGCGGAAGATCATTAACGATAGTGTAGGCTCGTACGCTGAATTGAGCTCGGTCTTGCGCAACCCGGGTACCAGTGATAAGAGCAAGCTGCGCCTGGCCCGAAACTTGAGTGCGTTCGCCTTGCATTTGCAGTGGGTCGTAGGTGGAGCAGAGAAAGCCGAAAGTAGCTTCTTTCGCATTAATCAGCAGGCTACGCCAATTGACCAAACCGAGCTCGATATGATCAAAGCTCGACGAAAGCCGAATGCGTTAGCTGCTCGTGCTTTCATACGTGCGGGAACTGGCCACAAATACTGGTCTGATTTCGAGGTGGATACCCAGGAGGAGATTGAGAGAATTGCGAAGGAGGTATACGAGTTGATGTTTCGGCCTGCTCTTGAGACTTCAATTCGAACGACGGACCTTCCGGCGGCTGGGCGGGGATACTCGTCAGATAGTCTGCGGATGGTTTTTGAGCTTGTGAACTTCGTCAATAACCTTACTCCTGACATGTGGCAGCGGCCGGCAAAAGCTCCGGGGCAGCGTGCAAAGGAGGGAGTTGCGTCGCCGCTACTTGCGGACGACGGAGATGGCAGCAGAACCATCGAGTTCATGCGTGCTGTCAGGAAGGCCGCGAGTCGGATCGCGGGCAACGAACCTGGTTCGCTTGGATTGCATCCTGCGGTGTACTTCTACAGCGCAACCGGCCGTTTCCAGCCTGCTGCATTCTTGGCGACCGTTGCTCTTGTGGTGGAGCTTGAAAAGAAGAAGAGGATCGCTGCCTTCACGGATGTCCGCGCAGCGTTCGAAGAATTTCTCGTCACTCGCAAATATTTCCTAAACCAGATTGTCCGAAATTATGGCAGCATGCAGCGAGCGGTTGGCCCCATTCACGTGATGCACCGAACGGTTTTTGACTGCTTGACGCGGCAACTTGCGGGCGACGAAATTGTCGTTGATCTTAAGCGGCAGCCTTCCCTTCGCGCGTCGCTTAAGGAGATCACAGATGATGATCGTCAGCATGGGCGGAATTTTTCGACGGAAACCAAGAATATGATAGTTCTTCGAGGTGTTCTCGAAGGCGCCACTCGTTGCGGTATATGCGGTGCACGCGTGCCGCTTGGGTCGGCCTCGATTGACCACAGGCTACGTAAAGCTGATGGCGGCACGGGAATGCCCGAGAACGGCCAGATCGCGCATCCCTACTGCAATACAGGCTACAAGGAGAGCAGGCACGCCCAGCAGCGAGGTTCACAGGCAGCGCTTTTCGCGATGGAGGATAATGGATAGAGCTCTACGCGGATGGCGATTTGTTATAAAAGGCATTTCTGGCTAGCGTGGTAAGTTCTGAAAATGGTTTCCATATTGCGCCGCGCTCGCTTGCCAGAATGGATCTGACTCGGTTTGCGAACTCGTCCATGACGACGTCAGAGGATGCTAGGAAGGGCGTTGCGGCAGCGATCATCTTTAGCTCTCGGGCTTCGCGCAATAGCGGCCAGCACGGATCTGCGATTACGTTGGAGCCGTAGGTGGCAGCTAGCCTGACGTGCTCTTCGGACTTGCCGAAGCGAGCTGCGCCCACAGCCACTGCTGCGAGGTCGACCTGCCAGGGGCCGATGCAGGTGGCGTCGAAGTCGCACATGACGATTCGGCCGGAGGGTTCTCGAAGGAGATTGCCGGCGTGGGCGTCCCCGTGGACGAGGCGAGGGGTCGTCTGCTGCATCAGGGCTGCCACCTGCGGCTCTAGACGGTCACACCACCTCGAAAGGAAGTCGGCGTCTTCCTGCCTGAGTCCTTCCGCGTCGGCTAACCGTCGGCGGGCATCGCCGATCGGATCCCACTGCGGTAGATCGATCGGGGGAGTGGGAAGAGAGTGGAACTCGCGGAGGACCTGGCCGAGGTCGGCGACGGTGGGAGCGGGTGATGTGGGCGGAACGTAGGTCCACACAGAAGCACTGAGATCGCCCACAACCATCGGCTCTTGGGCTGCTGCGGCCAGCCGGATGGCGGGTGCGTTGATCTCCGCGAACCAGCGCGCGAGGTCGATCACCTTGGTGACCCGGTCGTGGAGCCGATGGGTCCGGGCAATCCGGATAACCAGGTTGGCCTCGGGAAGGGCGAAGACGGCGTTGTTGGTGAGCTGCAGCAGCCGGACGTCGCCGGTCGGCACGGAGAGCTGGGCAGCGATCTGCCGCATGGCGTCTGTCATCGCTTCTTCGGTGAACCGGCCTGTGGTCCTCATGCTCATTCCCGAACTCTGAGCGTAGCCAGGTCTCGCGCAAACCCGGTGACTTCTGGGAGCTTGCGGTGTCCCGCTAGATCGCGACGCAGGTTGATGACTCGGTCGAGCACCCGTGCCGAGCTGATGTTTTGGGCCTGGCGTAGGACGCTGTGCCCGACGTTCAAAGCCTGCTCGGGTTCGTCGGCGAGGAAGAGTGCACTGCATAGCCCGACCTCGTTGAGTGCGCTGCTGCGCACGTTGCCGGGGCCGAAGGCATCGATCGCGTCGGTCACGAAGCGCACCGCTGCCGATCCGTGCTTCTTATCGTGGCGGGCCTTATCGCGGTAGACGCGACCGTACTGGGCTAGCAGCTCGCCGCGGTCGTAGAAACCCATCCATCTCGGCTCGCGGTCGGCGGAGATCTGCTCAAACTGTTTGCTGGCCTCGCCGAGGGTGCGTTCCGCCTCCCTGTAGTCGCCGAGCGCTGCGACTGACGCGGCTTCCGCACCCCAGAGCAGAGCCCTGACGGCTGGCGTACCCTTCGATCCGAGCTGCGCGTGAGCGAGCTGAAGCGTGGCCAGGGCATCCCGGTTGTGTCGTAGATGCTGTAGCTGTTTGGCCTGCGAGTAGCGGATCATGGCAGTCAGCGGGGCATCACCAGCGGCGAGAGCGGCGCGTTCACCTGCGACGAAGTGTCGTTGTGCGTCCGAGTGCCGGCCTGCGTCCAACGCTGTCCAGCCGGCCAACTGACGAGCAGCCGCCGCAGCGGCGACGAGCTGTGGGGTAAGGCTGGGCGAACGTGACCAGTCGAGCATGCGGAACACGGACTCCGCGAACCGGGCGACCTCCTGATACAGCAGGCCGCCGCCGCACTCGTAGTCGACTGAACGATAAAGCTCCAGCACAGCGTTCAGACGAGCAACGTCGGCAGCGCCAATCCTCCTGGACTGCGTTATGGCGGTGCCACCGAGGATGCCTGCCCCAGTAGCGACGGCAGCAATCCCGGCCAGCAGCATCCGCCGACCCTCGTCAGCGCTGGTAGCTACGACTTCCCCAGGCAGAGAAGATAATTCGCCCTGGTGAGCGCACTTGGCGCCTGCTACGTCGAACCACAGGTGCGGCCTGGGAACTCGTAGCAGTGTCGCCCAGTGGGTGAGGCGGTCCAGGTGAACGAGAGGCGGTCCATTCTCGACTCGGCTGAGCTGGGCTTGCGTGATACCGAGCCATCCTGCTACTACGGCCTGCGGCAATGCTGTGCGTCCGTGGTAGGGGTGGTGTCGGTATGCCCGGATCACTCGCCCGAAGTGCCGGTCCGCCAGCGCACGCTGTATCGGCTCGTGTTTCCAGAACAGTGCTGGTACCTGCGGCGGCGCGCAGAGCCGGTCTCGCTCGGCCGACTGGCAGGGTGCGCAGCGTCCACTGTCGTTGTCGCGGGCCAGGCGGCCTCCGCAACGTGGGCATTTCGCGTGTCTCACCGGCGACCTCGCTGTTTTCGCGGGCGGCTTGTTCGATTGCGCTCTGTCGAGCCTATCTATTCAACCGGTCAGGACGGATCGCGATATGCGCGCCAGGTATATCGATCATCCCCACGGTGTCATGCCGGTCGCGAGACGCCGTGAAGCCACCGCGTGCCCCGGCGCGCGAGAGTGCCGGGCGGTGGTCAACGTTCGGTACGCGATCAGATACGAAGCGCGCATCTTGGCTACCTTGCGCCCGTCATGCGGCCGTCGCACTGATCCACAACGCTTCGATGTGAGGCCCGGGGCGGGTGCTGGGCTCCGGTGGGGCGTCGACCGGTGAGACATTCTGCCGTCCCCGCCCGTCTCGGAGCCGCAAGATCGAGCCAGGGAGGGACATGGACGCTATCGACCAGGCGCGCGGCGAGGTGCCGTTGCCGCCGTACATAACCGAGTGGGAGGCGCGGCGGCGATGATCTATGTGAGTCGGGAGCATCTTCGTCCGCGGAATGTTCGGGCGGTCGTCTTCGACACCCGTTGGCGCGGGCTCGACCCCGCTCAGGTGCATGGTTACCTAGATCTGGTCGCTGACGAGTTGGACCGATTGCAGCGGGAGCTGGTCACCGCGCACACCGAGGCCGAGCGGATCCGGCAGGCGTTGCGGCAGTGGCAGTCCCGGCAGGCCCGCGGCGGTTATGGGAGGTCTGGCGCACCGAACAACCGGTGGTCGAGATGACGGAGTCGCCGCACTGGGTCATTCATCTGCCCACCACGCTGACCAGCCTCGACGAGGCGACCGCGCTCGCGGTCGCGTTGCGTGACTCGCTCGGCCACGTCACCGCCATCGACTTCGGTGAGACCACCCTCGGCGAGGAGGACAAGCAGTTTCTGCGTACCCGAGTGTGGTGTGATGCCCGGGGCGACGGTGCCGGCCGCTGCCGGCGTCGCGACGACCACGACGGGCCCTGCGCGACCACGGGGGAGTAGCTTGCCGGGCCTGCTGCACTCCACAGTCGACTCAATTTTCTTTTCGAGGAGGCGGCGGGATGGGTGATCGCATCGACTGGAACGACCTGCGAGAACGCCGAATGGCTGAGCCGGGTGCGGCCGAGGCGTACGACGTGGAGTGCCACAACTCCAAGATCGATGGACGCCTGACGGGTCAGTCGCCGGGGCCGCAGGCTATGCCGTCTCCGTTGCGGTCCAGGTTGTGGCGGTCGCGGGGGTTCTGCACCGGCAGTGGCGGGTAGCCGCGCTCCCGTAGCCAGGCGCAGCCGTCGGTCACCCCGGCCGGAAGCGACCACGGTACGCAGATGTTCCGGTCGCCGTATCCGTGGTCGCAGCCGTCGATGCCCTCGGCCACCTTGAGTGGGGCGGTGGGGGAGGGGGCTGCGGTGCGGGTGGTGCCGCTCAGCTCGTTGGCGAACGGGTGGATCCGGGGTGCCGGGGTGCTCGCGCCGCGACCCGTGGTGGAACCCGCCGACGGTGTCGGTCCGGACCTGGTCGGGCCGTCGGATCCGGTGGCGCCGTCGGTACCGGCCGACGTCGGCGGGGCCGGGTCGGAAGCGGTGGCAGCGCCGGGTGGCGTGGGGGCGGGCGATCCGGCCGACCACCCGTCGCGGCTCAGCGAAGACCAGCCGAACCCGGCCAGGATGACCAGGGCAACCGCCCCGGCGGCGACCAGCAGCCGCCGCCGGGGGGTACGCACGACAGCGTTCATCCGAGCTTGATCCACTTGGCTACCGACGGTACGCCCTGGGCGTTGTGGACGAAGAGCATGTACCAGCCGGGCGGTGCGATGTTCGGGTTGCTGGTGACGTTCAGCCCGATGGTGTTGCCGTCGACGGTCATCGGCAGCTCCACGAACCGCTGGTTCGGGTCCGAGGAGTGGGTGACCGCCGCCGGCCGGATCAGCGACGCCCGGGTCACCGGGGCGTCGACGGTGATCTGCTCCGTCGCGCCGTAGCTCCACTCGGTCTCCGCCACGCTCATGATGTTCGGCCGGGTGCCCTGGAACAGGTACGGCGGCGAGTAGACCGAGATCCGCATCTCGAAGGAGCCGTCACCGGGGTTGTCGCCGACCGACATCACCCGACCGTCGGGGAGCAGGAACGACGACGAGTGGTAGCCGCGCGGCACCGGGTCGGTCGCCATGCCTTCGGTGAAGGTGTCGGTCTCCGGGTCGAAGATGGACGCCTCGTACACCGGGTCGGCGCGGTTGTGCAGGTTGCCGCCGGTCTCGAAGACGGTGCCGTCGGGCAGGATCACCGCGGAGACGTACATCTTGCCCTGGTCGCCGGTTTGTGGCACGCCGCCGGTCATGGTGCCGAGCGGGATGTCCGGGCCGGGGCGGTACGCCGGGTCGGGCTCCTTCAGGTCGATGATGTCGACGAGCCGGTTCGCCTCCGGGTTCGACTCGACGTTGCCGCCGCCGAGGGTCAGCACCCGCTGGTCCTGCGCGGGCGGCAGCAGCACGCTTGCCGACTGGTCGCGTTCGTCCTTCTTCCGCAGCCCGGGTACGTCGGTGATGGTGCCGGCGTGGTAGTCGTAGATCGACGCGCCGGTGCCGGGCAGCCCGTTGCCGAAGGTGTGGCTGCCGGTGTAGAACAACCGGCCGTCCTGCATCAGCACCATCGCCGGGTAGAGGCCCCAGAACGACCAGGTCTGGTTGGCCTGCCACAGCGGCAGCCAGCGCTCCTCGTCGGCGTCCCAGTACTCGGTGGCGACGGTGCCGTGTGAGTCCTCGCCGAGGCCGCCGAGGGAGATCACGTCACCGTTGCCGAGGATCGTCGCCGACGGATACCAGTGCCCGCCGGACATGTCGTTGGTCCGGGTGTACGTGTTGGTGGCCGGGTCGAAGAGGAACGAGTCGCGCAGTCCCTTGTAGCCGACCGTGCCGTCGGCCGTCGGGTAGTCCTTGTTTCCGCCCATCACCAGCACCCGCCCGTCGGCGAGCTGGACGTGCCCGGCGCAGAACAGGTCGGCCGGGGTCGCCACGTTGGTGAAGCTGCCGTCGGCCGGGTCGTAGACGGCGGTGGTGAAGGTGCCGGCGGCGAACGCCTCAGGGTCGTTGCCGGAGCCGGCGATGAGCAGCACCTTGCCGTTGTGCAGCACCACCGAGTGGATGCCGCGTACCGGCGACTCGAACGGCATCACCTCCCACTTGCCCTTGACGCACTCCTCGCCGACGAGGCACACCGGCTCGGGCTCGGGCTGGGTGACGTCGACCATCGAGTAGTCGTCGGTGAGCAGCGTGCCCACCCCCCAGATGCTGACTCCCCAGGTGATCTGGTCGGTGCCGGCCGGCACCGGCGGGGTCCGCACGGTGGCCTCGGTGTAGACCTCGGCGACCGGCAGGGTCGCCAGATCGGTCCAGTACTGCCAGCCGGCCGTGGTGTCGTGGCGGAACACGGTGACCGCGGTCGATCCGGTGGTCGAGCGGTACCAGACCGACAGGTCGTACTGGTGGCCCGGGGTGACCAGCGGCGCGCACTCCGGGCTCTCCAGCATCATCGCCTTGCGGTCGCCCACGCCGGTGGTCGACTCGATGGTGATCTCCATGGCGTGGTTGCCGGTACGCGCCGCCGTCGACAGGTCGAAGGTGTAGTTCTGGTCGCCCCAGCCGGACCGCTCCCAGCAGGTCGGGAAACCGTTGCTGAGCGTCTCCACGCCTGGGTTGCGGACCAGGTTGGTGGGGGCGGCCTGCGCCGGCGAGGCGACGAGCGCCACGCCTGCCAGCAGGACGAGGATTGTCAACTGGCTGAGGCGCCGTCTCTCAGGTGTCCATTGGATGATGCTCACGATGTCTCCGGGACGGTTGAGGGGGTTTCGGCGGGGGCGGGGACGAAGATGGCCCGATCGATCACGACGAACCGGACCAGGAACATCACGGCAAGGGTGAGGGCGTTACCGAGCAGGACATTCACGTGCAGGACGGCGACAAGTACGCCGAGCAACGGGATTCGTACGAGCAGGTCGGTGTTGTTGAGCAGCGCGAACCTGGTCAGGCGGCTGCGCAGGGAGTGCCGGCGTGGGCCGCTGCGGAACAGCAGCATGTTGGTGAGCGCGAAGTTCCAGGCGATCGCGACCTGGTTGGCGGCGATCGCGGCTGGGACGTAGTGGACGCCCAGCAGGTGGGTGAGCAGCCAGAGCGACACGAGGTTGGGCAGCATGCCGGAGAGCCCGATCAGGCCGTACCCCAGCATCCGGGCCCGGGTCCGACCCAGCCGCAGCGTGGCCAGATGCCGCAGGTAGCGCAAACCCTCCCGGAGCGAGGACTTGGACTCCCCGGCATGCCGGGGAGCGAAGGTGTACGGCACCTCGGCGACCCGCTGCGGCCGGGTCCGGACGATCAGCTCCAGCAGGATCTTGTAACCCAGCGGCTGTAGCCGGTCGGTCTCGATCGATGCGGCCCGGACCGCGAAGAACCCGCTCATCGGGTCGCTGACCCCGGCCAGCGCCCGCCTGAACAGCGTCTTGGCGAGCAGGGTGGAACCACCGGAGACGGCCTTCCGGTAGCCGCTGGACAGGCCACTGCGGTCGCCGCCACCGGCGTAGCGGGTGGCCACCACCAGGTCGGCACCAGTCTGCTCGCCGGTCGCCACCAGGTCGGCGATCGTTGCGGTGGGGTGTTGCAGGTCGGCGTCCATGACCACCACCCAGGCGCCCTGGGCCCGCTTGAGACCCTCGACGACGGCACCGCCGAGGCCACCGGAAGCGTCGTCGCGGTGCACGACGGTGATCGGCACGGGACAGTCGGACCGGGCGGCCTCGATGACGGTGGGGGTGTCGTCGGTACTGTCGTCGACGAAGATGATCTCCGCCTCGGCGGCCTCCAGCACCTGACCGAGCTGGCTGAGCAGCTCCGGGATGTTGTCGCGTTCGTTGTAAGTGGGAATTACCAGGGTGAGCCGAGGTGGGTGCGGCGCTGACCGCTGTGTCGGGGAGGAGCCGGTCATCGCGACTCCTTGTCGATCTGGCGGATCTCGATGCGGTCCTGCCCCTCACCGAAGACGATCACCGGCTGGGAGTTGGCCAGCAGCAGGTCCACCGTCGGCAACTCGTTGTCGTCGCCGCGCATCGCCGGCGTCGAGACGATCAGGTCCACGTCGCGCCAGCCGTTCTCCAGCCGCTCGGCCACCTCGACGTCCAGGTCGAGCTTGTAGAACCAGATGACCCGCTCCGGTTGGTAGCCGGCGTCGACCAGGTCCAGCCAGAGCACGTCGTCGGTGACCACAGTGGTTCCCGCCCGGTCCGGCACCGCGCTGCTCAGCCACTGCATCGCCGCCACGTACCGGACGTTGTCGTCGGCGGTCAGTGCCCGGCGCGTGCCGTCGTACCAACCGGGAACGACCAGGACCAGGGCGACTGCCGCGCAGACCGCGACCACACCGGCCCGCGACGCCGCGGCGACCCGGACGCGCCGCGCTGCTGAAGCGGGACTCGGGGTACGCCGGGCCAGCATCCGACCGGCGCCGACCTCGACGATCCCGGCGATCGCGATGGCCAGGAAGGGCAGCGCCTGGATGACGTACATGGCCGGCAGGTAGCCGCCGGGCCGCAACGCCACCACCAGCAGCAGGGCCACCGCCACCGCCACCGGCCGGAGCCGGCGCACCGCAAAGGCGAGCAACCCGCAACCGATCCCGGCGTAGATCAGCACCGGGTCGTAGAAGAGCCAGGAGTCGAGCACCTCACGGGCGCTGCTGCCGGCGGTGAATACGCTTCCCGAACCGGCCCGGTCCTGCAGTTGGAACTGCATCGCGCCGATCAACGACACGTGCCCGTCGCCGGGGAGGAGTTCGCCCTTGAGCAGGGCGTAGAGCGGATAGACGACCCCGACGAAGGTCAACCCGGAGAAGAAGCCGGCGAACGAGAAGGACCGCACCCCGTTGCGCTCGGTGCCGTGCCAGAGCGCCACGACCAGCGCCGGGAGCACCACCAGGATGGTCTCCTTGGACAGCACCGCGACCCCGGCGGCGGCACCCGCGGCGACGTGGTGCCAGAGATGCCGGCGCGGCGAGAGCGCCAGGACGAAGGCGGCGAGCATCCAGGTCACCGCGAAGCTGTCCAGGTAGATCTGACGTTGCATCGTCACCGAGAGCGGTGAGAGCCCGTAGCTGAGCACGGCGAGCGCGGCAGCCCACCGGGCCAGGCCGAGCCGGCGGCTGAGCACGTAGAGCAGGATCATCCCGGCCGCGACGACCGGCAGCATCGCCACCCGGCCGGCGACCACCGCGAGCTGGTCCGGCATGAGCAGCGCGGGCAACCAGGAGAGTCCGGCGAGTTGGATCCAACCCAGCGGCGGGTGGTCGTACCAGTAGGTGTAGTGCGCCAGGCCCAGCCCCTCCCGGACCGCCCATGCCTGCGCCAGGTAGGTCCCCTCGTCGTCGGTGAGGTTCGGGAAGCCGTCGATGTTCCACGCCTGCACGGTCGTCACGACCAGCACCAACAGGCCGACGATGAGGAGGTCCGGCCGCCGCTGGCGCAGCCCGTCGCCCCGGGGCCGGGGTGCCTTCGGACCATGCCCGATGATCCGGGGGATGACCTCGGTGGCGTCGCTGTCGCCGGCCTGCCCGCTGCCCATCTTCGGGATGAGGACGGTCTGCGCGTCCAGCTGGGGCGCTGTCGACACCGGAGCTGATCCGTCGGCGGGTGCGGCCGGCGGTCCGACGAGACTGGTCATGCCCGGCTCCCCGCGACAGCTGCCGGCTGGTCCTGGCCGACGGCCAGGTGCGCGCCGACGTGGCTGGTCAGCTCCCAGTTGTTGCGTTTGCGCAGGAAACGCCAGACCGCCCGGAGCGCGGCGACGGCAAGCACCAGCATGTACGGGAACGCACCGAGGACCAGCCTGGCGTAGTGCAGCGGCCCGATCCGCAGGTGGTACTGCCGACCGAAGTCACGCAGCCCGACGATCTGGAACATCAGCGCAGCGATCATCGGGGCGAGTGGCAGGAAGCTCACCAGCGCGCCGAGGACGCCGACGTCGAGGAAGAGCGCGATGAAGATGCCGAGCGGTACGGCCAGTCCGGCGAAGGCCTGGATGAACGGGCCGGTGAGCGTGTAACGGGCCAGCATCCGTTGCCAGGCCGACGGCAGGTGGCGCCACTCTCCCTTGAACAGCACCTGGAGGAAGCCCTGGTTCCAGCGGGTGCGCTGCCGGATCAGGGCACCCAGCGTGGAAGGCGTCTCCTCCCGGGTGACCAGGGTCGAGTCGTACGCGACGACGACCTTCGCACCCCGGCTGGAAAGTCGTACGCCGAGGTCGCAGTCCTCGGCGAGACAGTCGCCGTCCCACGCGCCCACGGCACGCAGCGCGGCGGTACGGACGAAGACGGTGTTGCCGCCGAGCGGGATGAAGCCGCGCTGCGCGTGCAGGTGCAGTCGACTACGGAACCAGAAGTAGTACTCCAGGCAGTTGTGCAGGCTGTACCAACTGGAGTGGTAGTTGATCAGTTGGACGCCGCCCTGGACCACGTCGGCGTCGGTGAGTCGGAACGCGTGGTCCACGTGCTCCAGCAGGTGCGGGTGCACCTGGTCTTCGGCGTCGAAGACCCCGACGACCGCGCCCCGGCAGTACGGCAGCGCGGTGTTGAGCGCGCGGGGCTTGTTCTTGACCGGGTTGGTGTCGGTGACCACCCGTACGTGGTACGGATGCGTTTCGGCCAGCCGCTCGGCCACCGCGGCCGTCTCCGGGTCGTCGTGCCCGACGATAATGATGATCTCGAATCTGGTGTGCGTGGACTCCATCAGCCGCTGCACGGTGTGCTCCAGCACCAACTGCTCGTGCCGGGCCGGCAGGAGCAGCGAGAAGGAGAGCGAGTGTGTGCCGTCGTGCGCGGAGAAGCGGGTGCCGGCGAGAGTCTCCGGCGTACGCCACGCGTGCATCGTCCACCACAGCGCCACGGCTGCGAAAACAAAGAGGGCGATCGAAATTGCCACGATGATAGTGGTCGCCATTATGTGTTCGGTCCCCTCGTCACCCCACGTCCAGTAGAATCGAACGACAGCAAAAGGACCCCGGTCAACTGCGTCGCGATTCCGTTACGCTAGGTAAAATGGGTCCCCCGGGGTGGTTCGGAAGTCCTGTCGGGCCCTTCCGGTGACCTGGATGGTGGACCGAATTCCGCAACATCACGACTGATTGTCCGGTGTGGGTGAATCAGTGGACCGGTCCGTTGGTCCTGCTCGCAAGGCAGATTGGGCTGCGCTGATCAGACGATCGGTGGGCGCGGCCATCCTTCGGGTTGGCTCCCCCGTGGCCGTCAGGAAGCCGAAGGCGTGCGATTGTTCCGGAAATCGATCCGACCAGGCGACATGGGTCCGTAGCCAATGGTCGCCACCTGGACGCCATTCTCGTACCGCCGCTATTCGTCACCTTGGGGAAATGAGCGCGCAACAGATTCAGAGCGAAGTCCAGACCAAATATTGGGACGTTGTCGCCCTCGGGTGGGCCGCACCGCGCCTCCGGGAACAAGCGGCCCGACCGCGAGTGCGGGTGGCTGGGGTGGCCACCCGCACCCGCTGGCCCCCGACGGGCGCGCTGGCGAGAGATGTCAACTCCGGCACCAGGACTGCATGATCGGCGAACGGGTGGGTGAACTGATGGGGTG
>NZ_POTX01000061.1 GCF_003236305.1 Micromonospora endophytica
GTTAGCGGGGTTGGCGGTTTTTGAGGGCGTCGCGGACTACGTCGGGGACGTGGGGGGTGACGTCGCCGCCCCACTTGGCCACGTCCTTGACCAGGCTGGAGGAGAGGAACGAGTAGAGCGGGTTGGTGGGCATGAAAAGGGTCTCCACGCCGGCCAGGCCCATGTTCATCTGGGCCATCTGCAACTCGTAGTCGAAGTCGCTGACCGCCCGGATGCCCTTGATCAGTACGGTCGCCCGCTGTGCCCGGCAGAAGTCCACCAACAGACCGCGGAACGACTCCACCCGGACGTTGTCGTAGGAGGCGGTCACCTCACGGAGCATCTCGATCCGCTCCTCGACGGTGAACAGGCCGCTCTTCGACTGGTTGACCAGTACGCCGACGATCACCTCGTCGAACAGCCGGCTGGCCCGGCCGATGATGTCGAGGTGACCGTTGGTGACCGGGTCGAACGAGCCGGGACACACCGCACGTCTCATGATCGGCGACCGTACCAAAGTGTGGTCTCGCCGTACCGGCGACTGCGCTGGCCAGTGACGCCTTCCACCCACTCGACAGGTCCGCTGCGGCTGGCCCGCTCCACGACCACCATCGCCTCCGGCGCCAACCAGCCTTCGTCGACGAGCGCGGTGAGCATGGCGGTCACCGCGTCGTCCGGCAGCGCGTACGGCGGGTCGGCGAAGACCACGTCGTACGGGTCACCGTCGGGGCCGGCGGCCAGGGTCGTGGCGACCTTGCCGGTGACCAGCCGGGCCGCCGGCGCGGCACGTAGGGCCGCCACGTTCTCCCGGATCACCCGGGCGGCGCGCGGGTCGGATTCCACAAGCAGCACGTGCGCGGCTCCCCGGGACAGTGCTTCCAGGCCAACCGCTCCGGATCCCGCGTACAGGTCGGCGAAACGCGCGCCATCCAGGTCGGTCTCCGCCTCCAGCGAGCTGAAGAGCGCCTCGCGCACCCGGTCGGAGGTCGGCCGGGTGCCGGCGCCCGGCGGCGCGGTGATCCGCCGGCCACCGAAGCTGCCGGCGACGATCCGGGTCACGACGTGCTCCTGTTCATGCCTCAGACGCTACGGGAGCGAATGCGGGCGCGCGCGCATGCCACAGCGGGGCCGAACACCCTACGCATAGCATCCATGACCGTACGCATATCAATGATCTCGCATTTATAACATCATCCTTAAGCGCGTCTGAAGACTGTATCGACACTCACGATGTCGCTAAGGTCTGCCGGTGCCGGCTTATGGCCGCCGGTTCAACGGCACGGCAAACACCCCCTGCGGCGCGGCGGACACCGCCAGCGCCCCCGTCCCTGCCGTGCCGGAATCAAGACGCTTCTTCACCCCGGGAGTACGCGTGATCCGACCAAAGCTGTCGCTGCGGCGACCGCTGGCTGTCCTGGCAGCCGCCCTCATCGGCATGACCGGAGCAGCCATGGTGGCCGCTCCGGCCAGCGCCCACCACACCACCATCACCGGCAAGGTCGTCTGCGACCAGCTGACCGGCGAGCGGGTGATCACGTGGAAGGTGGTCAACAGCGAGCGCAACACCGCTGCCACGATCAAGACGGTGACCGCTGAGCCGTCGACCCCGGTCCAGGTGCTCGTGGCCGGCGCCGAACCCCGCAACCTGCAGGGCACCGCGATCCCCCGAGGCGGCTTCGTCGAGGCCGTCCAGCGGGTACCCGGTGACACCAAGTTCGCCAAGCTGACCGTTGACGCCCGCTGGGACAACAAGCGCGAGAAGGTCAACGACGGCTCGGTCAATCTCGACCGTGACCAGCCGTGCACCCCGGCGCCGAAGTGCGTCGATGCCAGCCAGGCGAAGTACAGCCACACGTTCGACGGCCCGAAGGGCACGGCGACCGTGAAGCTGGAGGGCAACCTGCCGCTCTGTGAAGGTGCCGAGCAGTACTTCACCCTGGTGTCGTACTTCGCGCCGCGGCCGCAGTTCGCCACCCCGCAGTACGTCTACGGCTCGCCGGACAGCGACTTCCTCGGTGGCACCCAGACCGAGATCGAGCTCAACGTCGAGGTTCCGGAGTGCTACACCCAGGTCGACCTGATCTGGGGTGGCGTGGACGAGGTCATCGACCCGCTGGTCGAGAACGGCCCGCGCTACGGCTCCAAGAAGCTCGGCGACCGGGGCGCTCCCGGCAACCGCTCGTCCGGCCCGCCCGGCTGGTACAACGGCGGCGACAAGAACTGCACCACCCCGGCCTCCACCTTCGCCTCCAACTGCGACGGCACCGTGACCGTCTCGCTGAGCAACGACGGCAAGATCTCCCGGTACCCGGTCGAGTTCGAGGTCCGGGGCGAGAACGGCTGGTCCACGAAGGTCACCGTCGACCCGGGCAAGGCCAACAACGAGACCGTGGTGCCCGCCGAGAACGCCGGCAAGATCGAGGTTCTGGTCGACGGCAAGGTGATCGAGGGCGGCACGTACACCTGGGAGCGTCCGGAGGACTGCCCGCTGCCGGCCGTGACCACCGAGGCCGACTGCGAGAAGTTCACCCTGACCGCCACCAACCCGGAGGGCAACTCGCCGGTCAAGGTGGAGTTCACCTACGGCGACAAGACCGAGACCCGTACGGTCGAGCCGGGCAAGTCGGAGACGGTCATCTTCAAGGCCGGCGACGAGGAGACCGCCCTGGTCGTCCTCCCCGAACTGGGGCTGGAGCTTGAGGTCGTCTACGCGCCCGAGGGCTGCGACGGCGGTACCGGTGGTGGCGAGGAGCCGCCGCCGGGCCTGCCGGTGACCGGTGCCGCGGCCGGCGGCATCGCCGCCGGTGCCATCGCCCTGCTGGCGATCGGTGCGGTGCTGTTCGTGATGGCGCGGCGTCGGCGGATCCACTTCACCGCCTGAGCTGAGCTGAGCTGAACGAAGCAAAGTGTTAAGAAGGGGCCCTTCCTCTACGCCTGGCGTTAAGAAGGGCCCCTTCCTTACCCGCGAAGAGGGGGCACGCCTGTCGGCGTGCCCCCTCTTCGCGGACGCCTGTCGGCGTGCCCCCTCTTCGCGGACGCCTGTCGGCGTGCCCCGCTTCGCTGATGCTTCCTCGCTCGCGTACGCGTCAGCCCTTCTCCAGGTACTCGGCGCGTTCGGCGTCGACCAGAGCCGCGACCGAAGCGGCGAGCGCCGGCTGGCGGGACAGGTCGGGATCCTCCTCGACAAGCGCGATCGCCTCTGCTCGGGCGTCGCGGATCAGGTCGGCGTCGCGCAGCAGCGACAGCAACCGCAGATGCGAACGGTGACCGGACTGGGTGGCACCCAGCACGTCGCCCTCCCGCCGCTGCTCCAGGTCCAACTCGGCGAGCTTGAAACCGTCGGTGGTGGAGGCGACGGCATCCAGCCGCTCCCGGGCACTGCTGCCCTCGGTCGCCTCGGTCACCAGCAGACAGAGCCCGGCGGCGCTGCCCCGACCCACCCGGCCACGCAACTGGTGCAGCTGGGAGACGCCGAACCGGTCCGCGTCCAGCACCACCATCATTGTCGCGTTGGGTACGTCCACACCGACCTCGACCACAGTGGTGGCCACCAGCACGTCCACCTCACCGCCGGCGAAGGAGCGCATCACCGCGTCCTTCTCGTCGGCGGGCAGGCGGCCGTGCAGGACGCCGATCCGCAGCCCGTGCAGCGGGCCCTCGGCCAGCAGCGGGGCGACCTCGGTCACCGCCAGCGGCGGTCGCCGGCCGGTGTCGTCCACGGCCGGCGGCTCCTCGTCGGCCCCGGCGGTGGCGTCACCGATGCGCGGGCAGACCACGTACGCCTGATGCCCGGCGCCGATCTCCTCCCGCAGCCGCCGCCAGGCCCGGTCGAGGAAGGCCGGCTTCTCGGCGGCCGGCACCACGTGCGAGGCGATCGGCGACCGGCCGCGCGGCAGCTGGGACAGAGTGGATATCTCCAGGTCGCCGTAGACCGTCATGGCGACCGTACGGGGAATCGGCGTGGCGGTCATGACCAGCACGTGCGGCGGCTGTTCCGCCTTGGCGCGCAGCGCGTCGCGCTGTTCCACACCGAAGCGATGCTGTTCGTCCACCACCACCAGACCGAGATCGGCGAAGTCGACCCCCTCGTAGAGCAGGGCGTGGGTGCCGAGCACGATGCCTGCGGCACCGCTGGCGACCTCGGCCAGCGCCCGCCGTCGGGCCGCCGCGCCGAGTGAGCCGGTGACCAGTTCGACCCGGGTGGCGTGCTCGGCGGCGCCCAGCTCGCCAGCCTGGGCGAGCGGGCCGAGCAGGTCGAGCATGCCGCGGTAATGCTGGGCGGCGAGCACCTCGGTCGGTGCCAGTAGTGCGGCCTGCCCGCCCGCGTCGACCACCTGGAGCATCGCCCGCAGCGCCACCACGGTCTTGCCGGAGCCGACCTCGCCCTGCAACAGGCGGTGCATCGGATGGCCGGTCGCCAGATCGGCCGCGATCTCGGTGCCGACGTCGCGCTGACCGGCGGTCAGCTCGTACGGCAGCCGGGCATCGAAGGCATCCAGCAACCCGCCCGTCCGCACCGGCCGGGGGCGGGCGGGACGGTCCGCGGCCTGGTGCTTGCGCTGCACCAGGGTCAGCTGCACGGCAAACGCCTCGTCCCACTTCAGCCGCCGACGAGCCCGGTACAGCTCCTCGCGGCTGGACGGCCGGTGAATCTCCCGCAGTGCCCGGTCCAGGCCGACCAGGTTGCGGGTGGCGCGCATCGTGGCCGGCAGCGGATCCTCCGGCGGCGCCACGGTGTCCAGCACCACCCGTACGCAGCGGGCGATCACCCAGGTCGGCACGGCCGCAGCCGCCGGGTAGACCGGGATGAGCGCCCCGGCGAACTCCTCGATCTGCTCGCTGGCCGCAGCCTCGCCCTCGGTCTGCTCGCCGAGCAGGACGTACTCCGGGCCGTTGAGCTGGCGCTTGCCCCGGAACTCGGTGACCTTGCCGGCGAACAGTCCCCACCTGCCGGGTCGCAGCTCCCGCTCGCGCCACGCCTGGTTGCCGAAGAAGGTGAGCGAGAGGGTGCCGCCCGAGCCGTCGCCGACGGTCACCTCCAGCAGATTGCCCCGCCGCTGGCGCATCGGGCGTACGGCGGTGCGCTGCACCTGGGCCAGCACGGTGACCTGCTCGCCGACGTCCAACGACCGGATGTCGGTGTGCTCGCCGCGCTCGTCGTAACGACGCGGGAAGTGGTAGATCAGGTCACCGGCGGTGTGCAGGTCGAGGTGGGCGGCGAGCGCCTTGGCGGTCTTCTCACCGACCAGCTTCTTCAGCGGAGTTTCCACAGTGGACGTCTCAGCGGTCATTCGACACCTACCAGCAACGGATAACGCGGTTGCCCGCCCTGATACGCCTGCACCTCGACGAAAGGCCACCGGCGCGCGAGGTGCGTACGCACCGCCTCCGCCAGGCCCTCCGGCGCGTCGGCCCCGACCAGCAGGGTGACCAGTTCACCGCCCCCGCCGAGCATCCGGTCCACGAGCGCGACGCAGGTGTCGACCAGGTCGACACCGATCAGGTGCACCTCGCCCTCGACCAGGGCGAGCACATCACCGGCGCGGCAGGGGCCGGCGACGGTGAGCGCCTCCCGGCCGGCGTGGCAGACCTCGGCGTACCGGCAGGCGCCAGCGGCCTCGGCCATCGCGATCACGTCGTCGGCGAACCGGCGGCGCGGATCCCGCACGGCGAGCGCGGCCAGCGCCTGCACCGGCGACCGGGTCGGCACCACGCTCACCTGCACCCCGAATCGATGCGCCTCCTCGGCGACCTGATTCGCCACCGCTTGCGCGTCGGGATCGTTAGGTAACACCACCACCCGCGCCGCGCCTGTGGAAAGCACCGCCTCCAGCAGCTCACCGGTCGAGGGGTTCCCCGGCACCGCGACGGCACCCTCACCGGCGAAGAGCTCGGCGAGTCCGGCACCGGCGGCCACCACCACCGCCGCCCGGCCGTCCGGCGCCGGAACCGATGCCAGCTGGTCCGCGAACCGGGTCACCGAGATCTGATGCGGGCGGCCGGCCACCACCCCGGCCTCGATCGCCGCGCCGACGTCGTTGACGTGCACGTGCACCTGCCAGGTGCCGCTGTCGCCGACCACCACCAGGCAATCGCCGAGCGTGGCCAGGGTGTCCCGCATCCGCCCGACCGCCTCCGGCTCGGCGTCGAGCAGGAACTGCACCTCGTAGGCGTACTCCAGGGAGCCGGTCTCCCGGACGGCGGTGACCGGCGGCGGCACGGCCCGAAGCGGCGGCGCCGGATGTTGCGGGCTCTCCCCCGTGATCACCTCGACCAGGGCGTCCAGCAGCAGGCACAACCCCCGCCCACCGGCGTCGACCACACCGGCACGGGCCAGCGCGGGCAGCTGCTCGGGCGTCCGCGCCAGGGCGGTCGCGGCGGCACCCGCCGCCGCCCGGGCCACCGCCCGCAGCTCGTCGCTGCCGGTGCGCTCGGCCGCGCCGGCCGCCGCCGAGACCACCGAGAGCAGGGTGCCTTCCATCGGTCGCGCCACCGCCGCGTACGCCGCCGTGGTCGCATCCCGCAGCGCGACGGCCAACTCCCGGCCCCGGACCGCCGGCACGCCTGCCAACGCGTCGGCGAAACCCCGCAGGATCTGCGACAGGATCACCCCGGAGTTGCCCCTGGCACCGAGCAGGGCACCCCGGGCCATCAGGCGCAACGCGTGCCCGTGCGCGGTGGCGGCACCGTCGGCGAGGGTGTCGAGATCCATCGCCAGGGCCTGCTGTGCCGAGGTGAGGGTGAGCACCAGATTGGTACCGGTGTCTCCGTCGGGCACCGGATAGACGTTGAGGGCGTCGATCTCCCCCTGGTGCCGCTTGAGCGCCGCCAGGCCGCTGGCACACCAGCGGCGCACAGCGGCGGCATCGAGGGTGTCCAGCACGCTGCGAAGCCTACTGGCGTACCCTGCCCCCCGCTTGCGGTGTAAGGAGGGGCCCCCTGTTAACGCCTCGTGTATAGGAAGGGCCCCCTATTAACAGGCCACGGTGCGACCTGCGAATCGGCTAGGGCGCCGACCGGACGGGCGGGGCTGAGCCCGGTTGGGCAGGGGGCTGCGGCATCGGGTAACCTGGCCAGGTTGCCCGGGCAGCACCTGCCGGCGACCTCATGAACGTTTCAAACCCAGGAGTATCCCGTGGCTAGCGTGTGCGACGTCTGTGGCAAGGGGCCGGGCTTCGGCCACAACGTGTCCCACTCGCACCGGCGGACCAACCGCCGCTGGAACCCGAACATCCAGTCGGTGCGTACCCCGGCCGGTGGCGGCACGACCAAGAAGCTGAAGGTCTGCACGTCCTGCATCAAGGCGGGCAAGGTCTCCCGCGCCTGACGCGCACCCACCGATACGCAAAACGACATCCTGCCGGCGGGCCAGAAGGCTCGCCGGCATCGTCGTGTCCACCCGCAACGTCTTCATCCCGCGAGCGGCGCTGGGCCCGCCCGCCGGCTTCGCCGCGGCTGTTAATAGGGGGCCCCTCCTATACACGAGGCGTTAACAGGGGGCCCCTCCTTTCACAGCAGGCGGGCGAAGGAGAGGCAGCCGGGGGCGTCGGCGTAGAAGCCGAAGTTGGGGATCCGCTGGTAGCCGACCGAGGTGTACATGGCGATCGCCTCGGGTTGGCGGTCGCCGCACTCCAGGATGATCCGCTTGCGGCCGTGGTCGCGGGCCGAGCGTTCGACGGCGGCCAGGATCGTACGGCCGACCCCGCGTCCCCGCGCCTGCGCAGCGGTGTACAGCCGCTTCAGCTCGGCGGTGTCGTTCTCGTCTCCGTGGCTGCGCCAGCCGCCGCAGCCGACCGGTTGCCCGTCGATCCGTGCGATCAGGAAGGCGCCGGCCGGCGGCACGAACTCGTCGGCGGCCACCGGCGTCTCGTCGCCGTTGCCGCCGTAGCGGGCACCCAGGTCGGCGAGCGCAGCGGTGATCAACTGCTGGGCCGCAGGCGAGTCGAAGGGCACCTGGTGGATCTCGATTTCCTGCACCGGTAAAGGGTACGACCGGCTCGGCTCCTTACCGGGAGGTGGGTCAGCGGAAGTGGTCCCAACCGGCCGGACCGTCGAAGGGGGCACCGTCCACCGTCACGCCGGAGCCTTCGGTCACCCGGCCGATGGGCCGCCAACCGTCGGGCAGCGCCGTCGCGGGCGGGAAGGTCGCGGCCAACGCGTGGTCGTCGCCACCGGCCAGCAGCCAGGCGTACGGGTCGACGCCGAGCGCCTGGGCGGCGTCCCGCATCTGCGGCGGCACCACGAAGGCGTCCCGGTTGACGTCGATGGCCACCCCGCTGGCCTTCGCCACGTGCCCGAGGTCGGCGAGCAGCCCGTCCGAGACGTCGATCATGGCGGTGGCGCCGGACCGGGCCGCCAGCGGTCCGGCCGGGTAGGGCACCTCCGGTCGCCGGTACGCCTCGACCAGCAGCCGGGGCGTACGGAAGCCACGGGAGAGCACGGTGAAACCCGCCGCCGCGTATCCGATCCGGCCGGCCAGGGCCAGCAGGTCTCCGGGACGGGCTCCGGCCCGGGTGACCGGCGGCCGACCGGCCAGGTCACCGAGGGCGGTGACGGCGATGGTGAGCGTGGGGCTGGCCGACATGTCCCCGCCGACCACGCTGGCGCCCACGCCTGCCGCCTCGGCACCGATCCCGTCGGCCAGTTCCTCGATCCATTCGGTGGGCGTGCCGGCCGGTACGCAGAGCGCCACCAGCAGGGCGGTCGGGTCGGCACCCATCGCCACCACGTCGGCGAGGTTCGCCGCCGCGGCCCGCCGACCGATGTCGTACGCCCCGGCCCAGTCAAGGCGGAAGTGCCGTCCCTCCACCAGCACGTCGGTCGAGGCGACCACCCGGGCGTCCGGCGCGGCGACCACTGCCGCGTCGTCGCCGGGGCCGAGCAGCACCGTGGATCCGTACGACAGCCGGGCCGTCACCCGGTCGATCAGGCCGAACTCCCCGACGCCTGCGACGCTCACGCCGCCCCTCCGTTCCGCTCGCTCACCGCTTCTCCTCGACCACCGATAGGGATCACGCCTGGTCCGTAAGGTACTTTCTCCCTTCGGGCCGCCTGGCGGCGGCGACGGAGGGAGGTCGAACGTGGTTCAGGCGTACATCCTCATCCAGACAGAGGTCGGCCGGGCGCGCGACGTGGCCGGTCTCATCGCGGATCTCGCCGGTGTGGTCCGGGTGGACGCGGTCACCGGGCCGTACGACGTGGTCGTGCTCACCGAGGCGAACACCGTCGACGAACTCGGCAAGCTCATCGTCAGCAAGGTACAGATGGTGCCCGGTATCACCCGCACCCTCACGTGTTCGGTGGTACGCCTCTAAATGAGCAAGCTCTCCGAATCTCCGGCCGAGGCCGAGCGGCCGACGACGACACCGGACCGGAGCAACCGGAGCGCGGCGCTGATCGCCACGGCGGTGGCCCTGCCAGTAGCACTGCTGGTGGGCGCGTTCGCGTTCGCCAAACTCGCCCCGGACACCACGACCGCCGCGCCGGAGCCCACGCCGACCACGGCCCGGCCGCAGTCCACCGCGCCTGTCGAGATGGCCGCGCCGGCTCTGGCCGAGCGCCCGGCGGTCGTGTGCCGCGCCCTGTTGTCCCAGTTGCCGGCCTCGATCCGCGACCTGTCGCAGCGGCCGGTCAGCGCCGGCCCGGAGCAGAACGCCGCGTACGGCGACCCGGCGGTGACGGTGGCCTGCGGTGGCGCCGAGCCGGAGGTGCAGCCCACCGACCATCTGA
Source organism: Micromonospora endophytica (assembly GCF_003236305.1). GTDB lineage: Bacteria > Actinomycetota > Actinomycetes > Mycobacteriales > Micromonosporaceae > Micromonospora > Micromonospora endophytica. The sequence goes on from NZ_POTX01000061.1 coordinate 9,709, forward strand.
CTCTGGTCAACTCGGTCTGCTGGCACGCGACGGAGCGGGCCGACGTCACCGAGTTGACCACCCTCGACCGGGAGACCGCGGTGACCGTCCGGGTGCCGCACTTCTATGGCGAGGCACTGCAATGGGTGGCCCCCGTCTCCCGCACGATCGTCGAGTCGATCCGCTCGGCGGGTCCGGCCCCCTCCGGCTGCACTCCCTGACCCACCGCGTCGCCGCGAGCCCCCGGTGACCAGGACCGTCGATCTAGGGCTTATCGTCGCCAGTTGATCTACGTTGACGACGATCGGCCCTAGATCGACGGGTGGGGTGGGGGTCAGCGTTGGGTCAGGGCGGTGCGGATGAGCCGGTCGACAAGCTTCGGGTACTCCAGGCCGGACGCCGCCCACATCCGGGGGAACATCGACGTCGGCGTGAAGCCGGGCATGGTGTTGATCTCGTTGAGGTATACGTCCAGCTCCGGGGTGACGAAGAAGTCGGCCCGGGCCAGCCCGGCGCAGTCGAGCGCGGTGAAGGCGCGTACGGCGTACTCGCGCACCTGCCGGGTGACCTGCTGCGGCAGGTCGGCGGGGATGTCGTACTCGCAGGCCGACTCGGCGTCGATGTACTTCGCCTCGAAGTCGTAGAAGTCGTAGTCGCCGACCACCCGCACCTCGGCGAGCACGGACGCCTCCGGCATTCCACCGGCCTCACCCTCCAGCACGCCGCACTCGATCTCCCGACCGACGATCGCGGCTTCGACGAGGACCTTGCTGTCGATCTCGCGGGCGGTGGCGATCGCCGTTTCCAGGTCGGCCCAGTCGTTGACCTTCGTGATGCCGAAGGACGACCCGGCCCGGGACGGCTTGACGAAGACCGGCAGACCGAGCCGCTGCTTCTCCGCCTCGCTCAGCGCCATCCCGCTGCGGAGCACCGCGTACGGGCCGACCGGAATGCCGTCGGCGGCGCAGAGCTTCTTGGTGAACTCCTTGTCCATGGCGGCGGCCGAGGCGAACACCTTGGCCCCTACGTACGGGATGCCCGCCATCTCCAGCATGCCCTGGATGGTGCCGTCCTCGCCGTAGGCGCCGTGCAGCACCGGGAAGACCACGTCCACGTCGGCGAGCGCCCGCGGGCCCTCGGTCGGGTCGAGCACCAGCAGCCCGTTGCCGTCGGCCCGCAGCACGATGTCGGTGCCCGACTCGGCGGTGATCTCCGGCAGCCGGCGGGCCTCGATGGCCAGCCGCTCCGGGTCGCCGTCGGTCAGCACCCACTGCCCGGTCCGGGTGATGCCCACCGGCACCACCTCGAACTCGTCCGGGTCGAGGGCGCCGAGCACGCTGCCGGCGCTGACGCAGGAGATGCCGTGCTCCGGGCTGCGGCCGCCGAAGACGATCGCGACGCGGGTCTTGCCTGGGGTGGTCACTGCGGTCACCTTTCCGGGACGCACTGCTGGCGCTCTCCCGGATGACCTTACTGTGCGTGGCGAGAACCGGGAGTCGATACCCGGCGAGTACGCGGAGCGGCCGCATTCGGCCAACACCACACATACGCAGCGTAATCGGACAGTGGCTCAATGACTTACCGCCTCGCGTTCGGCGTAGGCGTGCCGCCTGCCGATGGCGAGCACCTTGACCCGCTGGCGACCGGCCCGCACCATGCCCAGCGCCATGAATGCTCCGGCGATCCGCTCGGCCGCCTCGCGGCTGCTGGCGCCGACCACCTGCCGGCGACGTTCGGGCGTGGTCCGCTCGTTACGGCTGCCACCCTCGTCGGCACGGACGTCGGTCAGCACCACGAGAAAGCGCGTCATCGCAGACCACCGGGGTGATCGTCTTCAAGCACGTCGATTCCCTTCCGGTGCTCGACTACATGGCGTAGGGCACGCGGCGGCCGAGCACGGGGGAATAACCCGACCGCCGCGCACCCCATCCCCTCCGGTCGCTCACCACCACCGTCGCCACGACAACCGGCGGTGAGGACGCGCTAACAGGTTGACATCCTTACGGGCATGAATGCAACTCTCACCGACATCTTCTCATGTACATAGTCCCAAATACGTGCGACCATCAATGCATGGCACCGAAGACCGCACGTGCGCGGCGGCTGGGCATCGCCCTGCGCCAGCATCGCGAAGCCGCCGGCCTCACCCTGGAGGCCGCGGCGGATGAGATCAACAGCACGCGTAGCACGCTGTCCCGCTACGAGAACGCGCAGACCTTGATCAGTCCGGCCACCGTACGGGCGCTGCTCACCCTCTACGGCGCCGCCGCGGACGACGTCGCGGCGGCCGTGGCGTTGGCCAAGGACGCCCGCAAGCCCGGCTGGTGGGTCTCCTACTCGTACCTGCTCGACCGGCGCACCATCGACTTCATCGCGCTCGAGGCCGAGGCCACCGGCATCGCGAACTTCGAGCCCTCCGTGGTGCCGGGCCTGTTGCAGACCGCCGACTACATCCGCGCCGTGATGCGCGGCGGTCCGCACACCCTCAGCGACAACGACGTCGAGGAGCGGGTCCACCTGCGACTGGACCGGCAGCAACGACTCACCGGCGAGGATCCACCGATCTTCGACGCGATCCTCGACGAGGGCGCGCTGTTGCGTCCCGTCGGTGACAACTCGGCGATGCAGGGACAGCTGCGACACCTGCTCAAGATGAGCGAGCTGCCCAACATCACCGTTCAGGTGATCCCGCTGGCCGCCGGCTACCACCGGGGCACCCGGGGTTCGCTGCACATCCTCGAATTCGCCGATCCCGAGGACCCGATCATCGCCTCGGTGGAGACGGTCGCCGGTCAGATGGTCCTTGACCGCCCCGGTGACCTGCGTACCTGCACCAAGATCATGGAACATCTGCGGACCGTCGCGCTCAGCCCGACGGACAGCCGCGACGCAATCGTCAACGCCCTGAAGGGACGGTACCTGGCATGACACCGACGAGAAGCGCGGCGCTCGCCGTGGTCGGATGGCGCAAGAGCAGCCACAGCGGCGACGAGGGCGCCTGCGTGGAGGTGGCGGTCGTACCCGGCACCGTGGCCGTGCGCGACTCCAAGGACCCGGGCGGTCCGCAGCTGACCTTCCCGCCGGCCGCCTGGCGCGCGTTCGCCCAGGCACCGCCGACCCCCTGACCTCGCACGACCGACACCCCGCAAGCCGCTGACCGGGCCGGTAAGGGCACCGCCGGCCCGGTCAGCCCTGCACCGCCTCCCGCGCCGCGAGGGCCACTCCCCGCGCGCCGGCCATGTCCCGCTCCGGCACCAGCGCGAAGGTGGCCAGCGCCGCCTGCTCCGCGCGGAGCCGGGTGTGCGCGCGCACCGTCGCCAGGAACCAGTCCCGGAACTCCGGCGCCGTCTCGACCACCCCACCCCCGACGAAGTACGCGTGCGGATCGGTGAAGTTGGCCGCGATCGTGAACAGCGCCCCGAGCGCCCTCGCCTGCTGGGCGAAGATCTCCCTGGCCAGTTCGTCGCCACGCTCGCCGTGGTCACGGACCAGCTTCGCCGCCCGCGGCAACGGCTCACCGGCCAGCGGGTGCGCGGGAAACCGGGTCAACCAGTACGGCAGCAGGTTGCGCTCGATCCCGGTCAGCGAGGCGACGCTCTCCACGTCACCGACGAAGCCGCAGGCGCAGCTCGGCACCGGTTGCCCCGGTGCCAGCACCTCCGCCAGCGGGATGTGCACATGCCCCAGTTCGCCGGCCATCCCCGCCGCGCCGGCGATCACCCGGCCGTTCTCCACCAGGCCGCCGCCCAGCCCGGTGCCGACGATCGCGGAGACCGACGAGCGTCGCCCGGCGTCGGCGCCGAAGTGGACGTGGTGGGCGTAGAGCGCGGCCGCGTTGCCGTCGTTGTGGTAGAGCACCGGCAGCCCGAGCCGACGCTCCAGCGCCGTGCGGATGTCGTAGCCACGCCAGGCCGGCTGGGAGAAGTTCGTCGACCCCTTCGACGAGATCACCCCGGTGGCGCTGGCCGGACCGGGCGTGTCCAGCCCGACCGCGCGTACCCGCTCACGGGACACCCCGGTCACGGCCAGCACACCGTCGAGGGCGCGGGCTATCGCCTCGACCGCCGCCTCCGGCCCGGCCTGCACCTCGCTCGGCGTCTCCACCAGTCGGTCGACCAGGAACCGGCCGTCCAGCGTGAGTACCGTGGCGTTGTTGCTCGTGCCGCCGTTGTCGATCCCGACGACCACCGGCACCGCTGTGTCACTCACCCGACAACCGCCTTCCGCGTCACGAACTGACGTGAGGCTAGTTCTCGTGCCGCCGGCCCGCCACGTCGGTCGGCCGGCGCGCCGTCATCGCGGTGGCGCCGGTCTCCTCGTCGTGGACCACCGCCGCGACCAGTCCGACCTCGGTCAGCACGGCCCGCAACGCGTCGACCTGGCCCGCGCCCACCTCCACCACCAGGTGCCCGCCGGGAGCGAGCCAGTGCGCCGCGGCGACGGCGACCCGGCGCAACACCGCCAGCCCGTCCGATCCACCGTCCAACGCCACCGGCGCCTCGTACTGCCGGGCCTCCGCCGGCAGCATGATCAACTCGGCGGTCGGCACGTACGGGGCGTTCGCCATCACCAGGTCCAGACCACCGCGCCACGCCGCCGGCAGCGGATCGAAGAGATCACCGACGAAAACCGGCACGGCCAGCCCGGCCAGGTTGCGCCGGGCGCAGGCCACCGCCGCCGGATCCAGGTCCACGGCGGCCAGCAGACGGGGTACGACGAGCCGCCGGGCCAGCGCCCGGGTGAGCGCGCCGGAGCCGCAGCAGAGCTCGACCACCCGCGCTCCCGGTCCGGTCACCGCCGTGGCCGCCTCCACCAGCAGGGCGGTACGCGCCCGGGGCACGAAGACACCGCTGTCGACGCCGATCCGTTCGCCGCAGAACTCCGCCCAGCCGAGCAGGTACTCCAGCGGCTCACCTGTCACCCGCCGGTCGACCAGGGCGGCGAGCGCCTGCGCGTCGGCGGCGGCCTCGACCAGCAGCGCGGCCTCCTCCTCCGCCCAGACGCAGCCGGCGGACCGCAACCGGGTCACCACGGCGGCCTGCTCGGTAGCCGAGACGCGCGTCATCGGGCGGTGGCGTCCAGCGCGGCCGTGACGTCGGCGACCAGGTCGGCGCTGTCCTCCACGCCGCAGGAGAGCCGGACGAAGCCGGGCGCGGTGTCGTCACCCCACTGGGCCCGCCGGTCCGCCGTGGTGTGCAGACCGCCGAACGAGGTCGCCGCCGCGACCAGCCGGGACGCCGCCAGGAACCGGGCGACCCGCGCGGCGCTGCCAAGGTCGAAGCAGAGCACCCCGGGCACCCGCCGGAGCTGACGCGACGCCACCGGATACGACGGGTCGTCCGGCAGACCCGGCCAGCGCAGCCCGGACACGTCGGCACGGCCCGACAGCAGCCGGGCGAGCGCCTCGGCGTTCGCGGTCTGCCGCGCCAGCCGCAGGTCGAGAGTGGCCAGCGAACGGTGAGCCAGCCAGGCGTCGAACGCCCCGGGCACCGCGCCGGTGGCGGTCCGCCAGGCGGTGAGCGTGTCCAGCAGCTCCGCCGACCGGGTCGCCAGGTAGCCGAGCAGCAGGTCCGAGTGACCGGTCAACGCCTTGGTGCCGGAAGCGACCACCAGGTCCGCGCCGAGATCCAGCGGACGTTGCCCGAGCGGCGTGGCGGTGGTGTTGTCCACCGCCAGCAGCGCGCCCGCCGCGTGGGCCCGCTCGGCCAGCTCGGGCAGATCCACCACGTCCAGGCCCGGGTTGGCCGGCGTCTCGACAAGCACCAGCCGGACCCCGTGCAGCGGCGGGTACGGACCGGCGGTCGGGACCAGCACCACCCGTACGCCGTTACCGGCCAGGGTGTCGGCGGCGAACGCGCGTACCGGGAAGTAGCCGTCGGCGGGGAGCAGCACGGTGTCCCCCGGCTTCAGCACCGCCAGCAGCAGACCGGTGATGGCCGCCTGCCCGCTGGCGAAGACCCGACACGCACCGCCCTCCAACTCGCCGATGGCCGCCTCCAGCAGCCGACGGGTGGGATTGTCCGGTCGCCCGTACCCGTTCGGTGCCGCCGCCGGGCCCTGCTCCGGGTCGAGGTGGTACGGCGCGGCGAAGACCGGTCCGGGCAGGAACGGCGCGCCCGGCGTGGGCGCGGGCAGGCCGGCCCGCACGCACCGGGTGCCGTCGCCATCCGAGGGGTGGTCGTCCGGTTCCGGGGAGAGGAGGCGGGACTCGCCCACGTCGCTCACTCCGGCTTCGTGGTGCGGCTCATCAGGGCGCGCACCGCGACCCTCGGGTCGACCCCCTCGTGGCAGACCAGTTCGACCTGCTCGGTGATCGGCATCTCCACACCGTGCACCCGGGCCAGGTCCCGGATCGCCAGCGCGCTCTTGACACCCTCGGCGGTCTGCCGGGTGGCGATCCGCGCCTCCTCCAGGGTAGCGCCGCGCCCCAGATGCTCGCCGAAGGTGCGGTTGCGCGCCGACGGTGAGGAGCAGGAGGCAACCAGGTCACCCATGCCGGCCAGGCCGGCGAAGGTGAGCGGGTCCGCGCCGAGCGCCACGCCCAGCCGGGCGGTCTCGGCCAGCCCCCGGGTGACGAGCGAGGCCCGGGTGTTGTGACCGAAGCCCATCGCGGTGGCGATGCCGTACGCCAGGGCGATCACGTTCTTCACCGCCCCGCCCAGCTCGCAGCCGATCACGTCGTCGTTGGTGTACGGGCGGAAGTACGGGGTGGTGATGGCGCCCTGCACCAGCGTGGCCCGCGCCGGGTCGGTGCAGGCGACCACGGTGGTGGCCGGTTGCTCGGCGGCGACCTCCGGGGCCAGGTTGGGACCGGAGACCACCACCACGCGATCCGCCGGCACCTTGGCGGTCTCGACGATCACCTCGCTCATCCGCTTGGTGGTGCCGAGTTCGATGCCCTTCATCAGGGAGACCAACGTGGCGTCCGGATGCAGGTGCGCGACCCACTCGGCGAGGTTGCCCCGCAGCGTCTGCGAGGGCACCGCCAGCACCACGATCTCCGCGCCCTTGAGCGCCTCGGCGGCGTCGCCGGTGCCGGTGACCCGCTCCGGCAGCACCACCCCGGGCAGGTACTCCGGATTGCGCCGCTCGGTCCGGATGACGTCGGCGATCGGCTGCCGCCGGGCCCAGACGGTGACCTCCCGTCCGGCGTCCGCCAGGACCTTCGCGAACGCCGTACCCCAGGAGCCGCCGCCGAGCACGGCCACGTGTCCGCTCATGCTCCCGACCCCGGGGGCTGGCTCTCGGCACCGCTGCGACCGCCACGCTGCCACAGTGGCGGCGGTGTGCCGCCGCGGATCTCCGCAAGCATGTCGCGCAACCTGAGCATGATCACATCGGTCATCTCCTCGAGCACCTGTCGGGTCGGTGCGGAGCCGGCCCAGCGGCTCAGCTCGATCGGCGGCCCGGCCACCACTGTCACCGGGATGCGGGGCCGCGGGTTGAGCCGGGCACGGCGCGGATCGAAGAGGCGCTCCGGCCCCCACATCACCAGCGGGATCACCGGGGCGCCGGTGGCCAGTGCCAACCGGGCGGCACCGGTCTTGCCCCGCATCGGCCACAGGTTCGGTTCCCGGCTGGTGGTGCCCTCCGGGTAGATGACCACGGCGCCACCCGCGGCGAGCGCCTTGACCAGGGCGTCCAGTGACCTCGCCGCGTCAACCGAGCCTCGTTCGACGGGAATCTGTCGGCAACGGTGCAGAATCCAGCCGATCACCGGCACCTTGAACACACTGGCCTTGCCGAGGAACTGCGGCCACCGGCCCGCCTCGTAGATGAAGTGTGCGGAGACCAGCGGGTCGGCATGCGAGATGTGGTTCGCCACAATGATCGCGGGACCGTCCTGACGCAGGTGTTCCATGCCCCGCCAGGTACGCCGGGTCCAGACCTTCATCACCGGCTTGATCAGTACCACGGCGAACCATTGCCAGAATCCCAGCCTGCGCCGACCCACCGTGCCTCCTCGTGCCCGCCCCGACCCGTCCCGCGGAGGAATTCCGCCTGACGTCCGCAGCCGAAATCATGCCTGCTCGCCCGTGGTACAGCCAGTGAGGGTACCGGTGCCGGACTGGCAGGATGTCAGACGTGAGTCAGCCCTGGACGGTGGTGATGCCGGTCAAGCGCCTGACCGCGGCGAAGACCCGGCTCCGCGGCGGGGTGCCCGGCGTACCCCATGAGGAGCTGGCGCTGGCCCTGGCGGCCGACACTCTCGACGCGGTGCGGGCCTGCCCTGGCGTGGCCGAGGTGCGGGTGGTGACCGACGACCATCAGGTGGCCGAGGTGGCCCGGCTGGTGGGCGCGCAGGTCCTGCCGGATGTCGCGGACGCCGACCTCAACGCCGCGTTCCGGCACGGCGCGACCGACGCCGCCGGCTGGGTGGCCGGGATCACCGCCGACCTGCCCGCCCTGCGTCCGACCGAGCTGGCGGCGGCGCTGCGCGCGGCGCAGGCCGACCCCGCTGGCGTACGCCGGTTCGTGGCCGACGCGCCGGGCAGTGGCACCGTGCTGCTGGCCGCACCGCCGGGCGTACCCCTGGAACCCCGGTTCGGGTCCGGCTCGGCCGCGGCGCACGCGGCCAGCGGCGCGCGCCCGCTCGCCGGCGACTGGCCCAGCCTGCGGCGCGACGTGGACACCGCGGCCGACCTGGCGGCGGCGGCCCGGCTCGGCCTCGGGCCGCGCACCACGGCGTTGACCTCCGGCTGCCAGGTCGGTTGAGCCGGGCACGGCGGTGTACGGTGCTGGGCATGCAGGGCACCGTGGCCACCTTCGACGCGGCGACGCGCAGCGGGCTGCTGCTGCTCGACGACGGCACCGAGCTGGCGTTCCCCGCCCGAGCCTTCGACGCCTCCGGGCTGCGGCTGCTCCGGCTCGGCCAGCGGGTCCGGGTCGAGACCGACGCCGACGGGGCGATCGTCCGGGTGACTCTTCCGACGATGTCCTGACGTCCCAGCTCAAGTTCATTTTGCGTTAACCGTGATCGGGTGATTATGAGCGGGTGAGCACCCCTCGCGAGCGTCCCGACCGCCCCGCCGCCACCGACGGCCCCGCCACCGGCAACGGAACCCGACCGCGAGGGGCCGGTGGACGCTTCCGCGCCGTCCGGCCGGCCCCCGACGACGTGGCCGGCACCGATCCGGCGGCGGCCTCCGCCGGGCTGGACGAGGTCCTCGACCCGGCCACCGAGCCGGGGTTGCCGGAGCCTCCCGCCGACGCGGCAGCGGCGCTGTCGGAGCCCACCGACGCGGCACCACCGGCGCTGCCGGAGGACCGCTTCCTCAACCGGGAGCTGTCCTGGCTCGACTTCAACGCCCGGGTGCTGGCGCTGGCCGAGGACCCGGACACACCCCTGCTGGAGCGGGCCAAGTTCCTGGCCATCTTCGCCAGCAACCTGGACGAGTTCTACATGGTGCGGGTGGCGGGGCTCAAGCGGCGGCTCTCCGCCGGTCTGCCGGTCCGCGGTGGCGACGGGCTTCCGCTGCGCACCCAGCTCGCACTGGTCGCCGAGAAGGCCGCCACCCTGGTGACCCGGCATGCCGCCTGTTTCGTCGACGACGTGCTGCCCCGGCTGGCCGCCGAGGGCATCCAGGTGCTGCGCTGGTCCGACCTCGGTGACGCCGAACGGGAGCGGCTACGCGGCTACTTCCGGGACCAGATCTTCCCGGTGCTCACCCCGCTCGCGGTCGACCCGGCCCATCCCTTCCCGTACATCTCAGGCCGGTCGCTCAACCTGGCCGTGTCGGTGCGCGACCCGGACGGCGGACCGGAGTTGTTCGCGCGGGTGAAGGTGCCCAACAACGTGCCCCGGTTCGTCCGGGTCGACCGGGACCAGCCCGGGGTGCGGATGCTGCCGGTGGAGGACCTCATCGCGGTGCACCTCGGGCAGCTCTTCTCCGGCATGAGCGTGGTGGAGTGCCACCTGTTCCGGGTCACCCGCAACGCGGAGGTGGAGGTCGACGAGGACCGCGACGAGGATCTGCTCCAGGCCCTGGAGCGGGAGCTGGCCCGCCGCCGGTTCGGTCCGCCGGTCCGGCTGGAGGTGGCCGCGTCGATCTCCGACCACATGCTGGAGCTGCTGGTTCGGGAACTGGACATGGACACCCAGGACGTGCTGCGGGTCCGCGGCCTGCTCGACCTCTCCGCGCTGTGGCAGTTGTACGGCGAGGCGGACCGACCCGACCTGAAGGATCCGCCGTTCGTCCCGGCCACCCACCCACGACTCACCGAGGGCGAGGTGCCGCGCAGCGTCTTCGCCACCCTGCGCGACGGCGACGTGCTGGTGCACCACCCGTACCACTCGTTCGCCACCAGCGTGCAACGCTTCATCGAGCAGGCAGCCGCCGACCCGAACGTGCTGGCCATCAAGCAGACGCTCTACCGCACCAGCGGCGACTCACCGATCGTGGACGCGCTTGTCGAGGCGGCCGCCGCCGGCAAGCAGGTGGTGGTGCTCGTCGAGCTGAAGGCACGCTTCGACGAGGTGGCGAACATCGGCTGGGCCCGCACGCTGGAACGCGCCGGCTGCCACGTGGTCTACGGCCTGGTCGGTCTCAAGACCCACTGCAAGACCGCCCTGGTGGTACGCCAGGAAGGCAACCAGATCCGACGCTACTGCCACATCGGCACCGGCAACTACCACCCCAAGACCGCCCGGCTCTACGAGGACTTCGGCATGTTGACCGCCGATCCGGAGATCGGCGCCGACCTGACCGACCTGTTCAACGTGCTCACCGGCTACAGCCGGCAGACCGCGTACCGGCGTCTGCTGGTGGCCCCGCAGGGCATCCGCAACGGCCTGGTCGAGCGGATCCAGCGCGAGATCGCCCACGTCCGGCTCGGCATGCCGGGGCTCGTGCAGTTCAAGGTGAACGCGTTGGTCGACGAGGAGATCACCGACGCGCTGTACCGGGCGTCCCAGGCCGGGGTGCACGTCGACCTGATCGTCCGGGGCATGTGCATGCTGCGTCCGGGCGTACCGGGGCTGTCGGAGAACATCCGGGTCCGCTCGATCCTCGGGCGGTTCCTGGAGCATTCCCGGATCTTCCGCTTCGGCAACAGCGGCGACGCCGAATTCTGGATCGGCTCGGCGGACCTGATGCACCGCAACCTCGACCGGCGGGTCGAGGCGCTGGTCCAGGTCAGCGACCCGGTCGCCCGAGCCGAGCTGGATCAGGTGCTCGGCGCGGCGATGAGTCCCGACGTGGAGGCGTTCGAATTGGACGCGGACGGGCACTGGACCCGGCGCACCGGATCACCGGAGACTCCCCTGGCCCACGTGCAGGATCTGTTGCTGCGTCGGGTCGGCGGCAAGACCAGCGGAGCGGTGCGGGCATAGGCTGGGCAGATGGTCGAGGGGATCCGGGCCGCCGGTGGCGTGGTGTGGCGGCCGGTGCTGGACGGGGGCGTCCAGGTGTGCGTGGTGCACCGGCCCCGCTACGGGGACTGGACGTTGCCGAAAGGCAAGCTGGAAGCGGGCGAGCATCCGCTGCTCGCCGCCGCACGGGAGGTGGCCGAGGAGGCCGACGCCCAAGCGGTGCCGCAGGTCCGGTTGCCCAGCGTGCGGTACCGCAGCGAGGGCCAGCTCAAGACTGTCGACTACTGGTCCATGCGAGCGGTGGGCACCGGTGGGTTCCAGCCCGACACCGAGGTGGACGATCTGCGCTGGCTGGACGTCGACGACGCGCTGGCGCTGGTCAGTTATCCGCACGACGTGGAGGTGCTGGGCGCCTTCGCCGCGCTGCCCACCGTCACCACCACCATGGTGCTGGTCCGGCACGGGCACGCCGGCAAGCGGCTGGCCTGGTCCGGCCCGGATACGGGACGCCCGTTGGACGCCCGCGGCTGGTCCGAGGCGTACGCTCTGGCGCCGCTGATCGCGCTGATCCGCCCGGCCCGGTTGGTTTCCGCCTCGCCGCGCCGGTGCGTGCAGACCCTGGACCCGGCCGCCGCAACGCTCGACCTGCCGATCGAGGTCAGCGGTGACCTGGACGAGCCACTCGCCGGCCAGCAACCCGACGAGTGCGTGCTGGCCGCCGCCGGGCGGCTGGCCACGCTGGCCGCAGCCGGTGAGGCGGTGGCGGTGTGCAGCCAGGGCAAGGTGATCCCGGGCGCGCTGGAACGGCTCGCCGGACGCTCCGGCGACTTCCGCACCGGCAAGGGCGGCGGCTGGCTGCTCGCCTTCGCCGGCGACCGCCTCCTCGCCGCCGACCGCCTCTGAACGTGCCGAGCAGCCAACTCCGCACCCACCGACCAACTCCCAGAACTCATTAGGGTGTGGGTGAGGGGGTGGCGGGCAAGCGGTGAAGGCCCGGTAATGCCACGGCAGCGCAGGGCGAATCGGGTTGCGGTCAGTTGGTGGGGAGGGTGAGGGTGACGGCGACCGGCAGGTGGTCGCTGGCGGTGCTCGGTACCGCGACGGGATCGGTGGCGGTCAGCTCCGGCGAGACGAAGATGTGGTCGATCTGCGCGCGCGGATCGTCGGCCGGGCTGGTGGGCAGCGGGCGTGCCGACGCGAGCGCGTCACGCAGACCGGCGCCCGCGAAGGTGGTGAACGCCGCGTCACCCGGCTCGGTGTTGAAATCTCCGGCGACCACAAGCGGGGCACCGTCGGCGTACCCGGTGGCGAATTCCGCGACAGCGCGGGCCTGGACCACCGGATCCGCACCGGGCGGGGGTTGCAGATGGGTGCTCACCACGGCCAGCCGTACGCCCTCGCTGAAGTCGACGGTGACGCCGAGCGCCTGTGCCCCGGTGGGCGCGCCCACGGCGGGCAGCGGGCGGGTCCGCGCCTGTCGCACCGGCCAGTGGCTGAGCACCGCGTCGCCCCAGAGCGCGCCGGCAGCCGGCGCGAAGACGTAGGGCATCTGTAGCCGGTCGGCGAGCAGGTGCAGCGTGTCGTGGCCGCCGTTGAGCAGCCAGCCCCGGTCGACCTCGCTGAGCACCACCACGTCGGCGCGGCCGATCGCGGCTTCGAGGGCCGCCAGGTCGAACCGGCCGTCCATGCCGAAGCCCATCCGGATGTTGTACGCCACCAGACGTACCTGTGCTGGTGGCCCTTCCCGGTTGCTCGCCACCAACCACGGTCCGTGCGCCCACGCGGCGGCGAGAGCGACGACGGCGGCCATCGTCGCCGACACCAGCCGCACCTCGGTCGAGATGGTTGCCACAGCCTCCGGAGACGGCACCGGAGCCGTCCGGAACCGGCCCAGCGCGATGAGGCCGACCAGCACGGCCACCAGGACGGGTATCGCGCCGTTGGGGTAGCCGATGTCGTAGGCGGCGTAGTAGAGCACCGTCGCGACGGCGAAGGCGACCATTCCGCCGACCGCCGCGTACGCCCGGCGGGTGGCCGCGCGCCCGCAAGCACCGACTGTTGTCGGTGCCTCCTCGGCCAGGGCGAGGCATCCGCCCAGGCCCGCCGCGGTGAGCACCATCGCGACCGCCAGTAGCGTCGGCGAGCCGTACCCGAACAGCACGGTGCCCACCAGGAGCAGTGCCGGTGGCAGCGGACGCCACCGACGGGCGGGCGGGGTCAGCGCGCCGATCAGGAAGAGTGCCGCCGCCAGGCTCAGCGGCGCCAGGGCGAACAGTGGCGGGCCTGCGGTACCGGCGGAGCCGGACCAGAACGACATGGCGGTGCCGGCGACCGCCGGTGACAGCGCGAGCATGCCGGCGAGCAGCAGTGCGGGCCCGGCGAGCAGCCACGTCTGGCCGCCCGGTCCCGCCCCGCCCGCGCCAGCGACGCCGGCCGGCTGTACCCCGGCCGCGCCAGCGACGCCGGCCGGCTGTACCCCGGCCGCGCCAGCGACGCCGGCCGGCTGTACCTCGCCGGTGCCACGGACGCCGGCGACCTCCGCCAGCAACAGCAGCGCCACCAACCCGACGCTCACCGCCCAGGCTTCCCACTGCTGCCACCAGACCAGGTCGTACGTGCCGAACAGGGCGTGACCCAGCCCGCCGGCGGTCAGCCCGAACGCCAGTCCCGGCACCGCCCGGGTCACCCGGGCCGCGGTGGCGGCCAGCCACACCAGGCCGGCGAGCAGACCGGCGGTGGCCAGCCAGAGTTGCGTACGGCCGCCGGGAGCGGCGGTGAGGGCCAGCCGGGCGGCACCCAGCACCACTGCCGACGCCAGCCCGACCGGTCCGGCACCCAGCCATCGGAGAAGCGCCGGCGCGGCGAGCGCCAGCACGAACCAGCCGAGCGCGAACGCGCCGAGCAACTCGGCGGGTGTCGACGCGGCCTGTCCGAAGATGGTGATGACCGAGGGCAGGAAGACCCGCAGCACGTCCGTCAGGACGACGAGGCCCAGCGCCAGGGTGGCGGTACCGAGGTGACGGTGACGCGGCACGGTGCTCATTCCGCCGAAGGGATGTGTGCCGCGATTCTGGGTGCCGCAAGCCGTTGCGGTCAACGCTGCCCCAACGCCAAGGGCGCCCACCGTGTCGGTGGACGCCCTCGTCGTACGACCGGCTCAGCGCCGAGTCGCCGCCTTCCTGGCCGGCGCCTTCTTCGCCGGGGCCTTCTTCGCCGTCGCGGTCTTCTTGGCCGCGGTGGCCTTGGTCGCGGCGGTCTTCTTCGCCGGCGCGGCCTTCTTCGTCGCGGTCTTCTTGGCCGCCGTGGTCTTGGTGGCCTTGGTAGCGGTGGTCTTCTTGGCCGCCGCGGTCTTCGCCGTGGTCGTCTTCTTCGCCGCCGCGGTCGCCTTCGTGCCCGCAGCGGTCTTCTTCGCCGCCGCGGTCGCCTTGGCACCTGTGGCCTTGGTGCCGGTTGCCTTGGCGCCAGTGCTCTTGGCGGTGGTCGCAACGGCCTTCTTCGCCGCCGCCGTGGCCTTCGGCACCTTGCCGCTGGCCACCATCTCCTTGAACCCGGCACCCGGGCGGAAGGTCGGTACGGAGGTCTTCTTGACCTTCACCGCCTCCCCCGTGCGCGGGTTGCGCGCTGTTCGCGCACCCCGTACGCGCTTCTCGAACGCTCCGAAACCGGTGATCGCCACTTTTTCGCCCTTGGTGACCGCCGCCTGGACCTCAGCGAGGACCGCGTCGAGCGCGGCCGTCGCCGTCTTCCGGTCCCCCAGGCGAACGGCGAGCGCCTCGATGAGCTCGGCCTTGTTCACGACTTCCTCCTGATTGTGCAACTGACTCGACGCGAGCCATTCTGCGCGCACCGTATGCCCTGTGCTGCCCGGACACAAACATTCCGTGGAAAAAAGCCCTTGTGTCGTAACGGATTCGCCCCCACCGGTGGCACCGGTGGGGGCGAATTCGGCTGTGCGGCCGGGCGAACGGCTAGGCGACCCGGGGCAGGAAGGCTGGCCGGTCGGCCTCGAAGGCGGCGATCCGATCGGCGTGCCGGAGGGTGAGTCCAATGTCGTCCAAGCCCTCCATCAGCCGCCAACGGCTGAAGTCGTCCATCGGGAACGACCACGTCGCGGTGTCGACCCGGACCTCGCGGGCGGTCAGGTCGACGGTGACCGCTGTGGCCGGGTTCGCCTCGACGGTGCGCCAGATCTCCTCGACGGCTTTCAATTCCAGCTCGACCGGCAGGAGACCTTCCTTGAGCGCGTTGCCGCGGAAGATGTCACCGAATCGCGGCGAGATCACCACCCGGAACCCGTAGTCGCGCAGGGCCCACACGGCGTGTTCCCGGGACGACCCGGTGCCGAACTCCGGCCCGGCCACGAGAATCGACGCACCCGAATAGGATTCATCGTTGAGAACGAATCCCGGATCCTCGCGCCACGCGCTGAACAACCCGTCTGCGAAACCGGTACGGGTCACCCGCTTGAGGTACACGGCCGGGATGATCTGGTCGGTGTCCACGTCGGACCGACGCAGCGGCAGGGCGGTGCCGGTGTGCACCGTGAACTTGTCCATGTCTCGCAGCCCTTCTACAGGTCGGCGGGGGCGGCCAGCCGGCCGACGACGGCGGTGGCGGCGGCCACCGGCGGACTCACCAGGTGGGTACGCCCACCGCGACCCTGGCGGCCCTCGAAGTTGCGGTTGGAGGTGGAGGCGGCGCGCTGCCCCGGGGAGAGCGTGTCCGGGTTCATGCCCAGGCACATGGAGCAGCCCGCGAAGCGCCACTCGGCACCGGCGTCGGTGAAGACCTTGTCCAGCCCTTCGGCCTCGGCCGCCTCGCGTACCGCGGCGGAGCCGGGCACGACGAGCATGCGGATGCCGTCGGCGACCTGGTGGCCGCGCAGCACGTCGGCGGCGGCGCGCAGGTCCTCCAGCCGGCCGTTGGTGCAGGAGCCGACGAAGACCACGTCGACGGAGAGGTCCCGCAGTGGCGTGCCGGGCCGCAGGTCCATGTAGTCCAGGGCACGCCGGGCAGCCGCCCGCTCCGGCTCGGTGACGAACTCCTCCGGATCCGGCACCACCGCGCCCAACGGTGCGCCCTGACCGGGGTTGGTGCCCCAGGTGACGAAGGGCGTGATCTCTGCGGCGTCGAGGACCACCTCGGCGTCGAAGGTCGCGCCCTCGTCGGTGGGCAGGGTCCGCCAGTACGCGACCGCCGCGTCCCAGTCCGCGCCGGCCGGCGCGTTCGGCCGCCCCTTGAGGTACGCGAAGGTGGTCTCGTCCGGAGCGATCATGCCGGCCTTGGCACCCCACTCGATGGACATGTTGGCAACGGTCATCCGCCCTTCCATGGACAGCGCCCGGATCGCCTCGCCGCGGTACTCCACGATGTGCCCGCGCCCGCCGCCGGTGCCGACCTTGGTGATCAGCGCGAGCACCAGGTCCTTCGCGGTGACGCCGGGGCCGAGCGTGCCGTTGACGGTGACCGCCATGGTCTTCGGCCGCGCCTGCGGCAGCGTCTGGGTGGCCAGGACGTGTTCGACCTCACTGGTGCCGATGCCGAACGCCAACGCACCGAACGCGCCGTGGGTGGCGGTGTGCGAGTCGCCGCAGACGATCGTCATGCCGGGCTGGGTGAGCCCGAGCTGCGGCCCGATGACGTGCACGATGCCCTGGTTCTCGTCGCCCAGCGGGTGCAGCTTCACGCCGAACTCGGCGCAGTTGCGGCGCAGCGTCTCGATCTGCGTGCGGGAGGTGGGGTCGGCGATGGTGAGCAGGTCACCACGGCGCTGCCGGAACGAGGGATCGGCGTACCCGGTCGGGGTGTTGTGGTCCTCGGTCGCGAGCGTGAGGTCGGTACGGCGCACCCGGCGGCCGGCGAGCCGTAGCCCGTCGAACGCCTGCGGGCTGGTCACCTCGTGCAGCAGGTGCAGGTCGATGAAGAGCAGGTCCGGCTCGCCGGCGGCGGAGTGGACCACGTGCGCGTCCCAGACCTTCTCGGCCAGGGTCCTCGGTTGAGTGACTCCCACCATCTGGACATCCTAAATTCTGGGAGGTAAATTTCGGCTTGTGGGACACAGTATGAGCGGTGTCGGCGTTCTCGACAAGGCGGTGGTCATCCTGGCCGCCTGTGTCGACGGCGCCAGCCTGGCCGAACTCGTTGAACGCACCAAGCTGCCCCGGGCCACCGCGCACCGGCTGGCGCAGGCGCTGGAGATCCATCGGATGCTGGTCCGGGACACCCAGGGCCGCTGGCGTCCCGGTCCCCGCCTGGGCGAGCTGGCCAACGCGGCGCCGGACGTGCTGCTGACAGCGGCCGAGCCGCTGCTTGCCGCGCTGCGCGACGCCACCGGCGAGAGCGCCCAGCTCTATCTGCGGCGGGCCGACGAACGGATCTGCGTGGCCGCCGCCGAACGCGCCAGTGGCCTGCGCGACACGGTCCCGGTGGGCTCGGTGCTGCCGATGACCGCCGGATCGGCGGCGCAGATCCTGCTCGCCTGGGAGCCGCCCGAGGCGGTGATGCCGCTGCTGCCCCGCTCGAAGTTCACCGGCCGCACCCTGGCCGAGGTACGCCGCCGCGGCTGGGCGCAGAGCGTCGCCGAACGCGAGCCCGGTGTGGCGAGCGTCTCCGCCCCCATCCGCGACCGCACCGGCCGGGTCATCGCCGCGATCAGCATCTCCGGCCCCATCGAACGCCTGGGCCGCCGCCCCGGCGAACGCCACGCCATGGCCGTAGTCCGCGCCGGCCAACGCCTCTCCGGCCTCTAACCCCC
>NZ_POTX01000062.1 GCF_003236305.1 Micromonospora endophytica
GGTCGGCCGGCTGAGCCGCACCGGCCGACCCGGCCGGCGGCCGGCACCCCGTCGGGTGCCGGCCGCCGGGCCTGGCTGTCAGCGGGCAAGCCACTCCCGGTAGCTGGTGGTGGCGAGTACCGCGTCCTGCGGGGCGGTCAGCACGTCTCCCGGCACGACGCCGAAGATCCCGGCGGTGGGGTCGACCACGACCGTACGGGTGTCCCCCGTTGCGGCCAGGGCCACCCTGCCCCACTCGTCGAGCCGGAGCACCTCGGGACCGGCGACGTTCTGGATGCCGTTACACGGCGCGCCGACCGCCACCCGGGCCACCGCCCTCGCCACGTCGGCCGACGCCATCGGCTGCACCGGGGTGGCGGGCAGCCGTACGGTGTCGTCGTCGCTGGTCCAGGACATGATCGCGCCGATGAACTCGAAGAACTGGGTGGCGCGGACGATGGTGTACGGCACCGGGCCGGCCGCAAGGATCTTCTCCTGGAGCACCTTCGCCCGGTAGTACGGATCCGGCACCTGGTCGACCCCGACGATGGACAGGATCACCACATGGCCGACCTGTTCGCGCTGCGCCGCGGCCAGCAGGTTCTCCATCGACGTGCGGAAGAAGTCGGCGGACTTCTCGTCGAAGGTGGTCGAGTTCGTCAGGTTCAGCGCCACGTCGGCGCCCTTGAGGCCAGCGTCGAGGCCCTCGCCCGTGAGCAGATCCACCCCGTTGGACGGCGACAGCGCCACCGCCTCGTGGCCGTGCTCGCGGAGCATGACCACAACCTGGGAACCGATCAGCCCGGTACCGCCCAGTACGGCGATCTTCATGTCGTCACACCCCTGTCTCGGTCGGTGGCACCGGGCGTTTGCCCGACGCACCCGCTAGGACCGGACAGCACCGCCGGATGTGACGCCGCGCCCGCGACGCCGGTGTCACGAGCGGCCCGGGCGAGTGGGTGGTGCGATCGCTGCGCCGACGCGGCGCCCACGTACAACGGTCGTCAACGAAGATGCTCGCGTCGTCTCGATCTCCCTCATCCTCATCGTCGGGATCGTTGTCCTCAGGGCCGAGGAGCGACCGCGACCACGTCGGCGGGTACGTAATTGCCACCGACGCGACGCCGGCCTCCGGTGACGGATGGTTTCCCTGTCCACGCCCACGAAACGATCGAGCTGACGGGCGCTCCTACGAGGGCAGTTCGAACAGTTCCAGCTGGATACCGTCCGGATCGCGCAAATAGAGGATCTTCGTGCCAGCCAACGCCCCCGCTTCGACGCCGTCGCCGTCCTGAAGCACGACCGGATCGGAGTTGACGTGCACGCCTCGCTCCACCAGGTCGCGGTACGCCGCATCGAGGTCGTCGACCTCGAAACACAGGTGCATCACCCCGACGTCGCAGTTGCGTCCGGTGAAGGGCCTCGGCTGTGGGCTATCGTACTGGATGAGTTCCAGGAGGACGTTGTCGCCGGCCAGTGCGAACGATGCCCGCATCGACGGGTTCTCGACCTCGACGACAGCTCCGATCGCCGGGTTCGTGGCCGAGATCGTCACGCCGTTCGGCGCGATACCGAGGACATCTTCGTACCACCTCACCGACCGCGCCAGATCGCTGACCGGCACTCCGATGTGATTCATCCTGGTCACTCTGCTCATGATCCCATCCTGGCGGGCGGGGCCACCGTGGTGGAAGGCAAAGATCTTCCGCGTACCGCTGGTACCACCCAGTGCCCTGACCGATGGCGGACCATGTGGTCATGAATGACCTCGGCGCTGCGCTGCGGGCCTGGCGGGATCGCACGAACCCGGCCGCGGTCGGTCTCACGCACGCGTCCCCCCGCCGCGTCGTCGGACTTCGACGCGGCGAGCTGGCGACGCTGGCCGGCATCTCCCCCGAATACGTGGCACGCCTCGAACAGGGCCGGGCCGTCACGCCGTCGGCGCAGGTGTGTGCCGCCCTGGCCCGCGCGTTACGACTCTCCGACGACGAGGAGGCGCACCTGATGCGCCTTGCCGGCTTCGCCGCGGCTCCGGACCGGATACCCTGCCTGATCCCCGGCAGCCTGCACCGTGTCATCGACCACCTCGGTGACATCCCGGCGGCCGTCTACGACGCCGGGTGGCGACTTCTGCACTGGAACCGGCTGTTCGCTGCCGTCTTCGGCGATCCCGTGGGCGCGACCGCCGACGATCGCAACGCCCTGATCGTCCAGTTCGAATCCCGAAATCCCCGCGTCCGCCAGACCGACACGGAGCGTGCCTACTTCGAGCAGTCGTTGGTGGCCGACCTGCGCGCCACCAGCGCCCGCTATCCGAACGACCCCGACGTGGCGGCGCTGGTCACCCGCATGGCCGGAAACGACCGGTTCCGCCGCCTCTGGGCCCTCGGCGCGGTGGCCAGTCACGAGAGCGCTCACAAGACCGCCGTGCATCCGGACGTGGGCCTGATCCCGCTGGACGCCAATGTCCTGACCACCCGGACCACCGACCTTCGCGTCGTCGTCCTCACCCCCCGGCCTGACACCACCGCTCGCGAGAAGCTGGATCGACTGGGTTGACGGGGCCGGATCCGCACCACGCCCGCCACCTTCCAGGTCTCGTCTCCCCCGACGTCCTCCGCGAGGTGCACGGCAGGGTCATGGTCGAGCAGTTCCGCAAGCGGATGGGTGACCGATCGCCCATCTGGACCATGATCGGTGTCGCGACGCTTGCCGCGCCGAACATGCGCGTCGAGATCAAGGTGACCGCCGTCGTCGGCCGGCTGGCGGAAATGCCCATACCTGCGAGGATGATGACGCGGTCGGCACGCGTCGACCGGATCGGAGTCGGGTGATGCAGCGACCGCATCAGGTGGTGGTCCTCGTGCTCGACGGGGCGCTCCCGCTGGACGTCGGGATTCCGGCGGAGGTGTTCCATCCGGAGTCGGGGTTCCCCTACGCGGTGTCGACCTGCGGGGTCACTGCCGGCACGGTGCCGTCCCACGGGGGCTTCGGATACGCGGTCCCGCAGGGCCTGGACGCACTGGACGCCGCAGACACTGTCGTCGTTCCGGGATACGCTCCGGCGGGTCGGCCGATACCGGTGGAGGTGCGCGAAGCGCTCCGGAGCGCCGCATCGCGCGGGGTACGCATCGCGTCGATCTGTTATGGCGCGTTCGCCCTCGCGGATTCCGGCCTGCTCGACGGCCTGCGGGCGACGACGCACTGGGATGCGGCGGAGAAGCTCGCGGAGCGGTATCCGCAGATCACGGTCGAGCCGAACGTGCTCTTCGTCGACGAGGGATCCATCCTCACCTCGGCGGGGGCCGCCGCCGGGCTCGACCTGTGCCTGCACATCGTGCGGCGCGACCTCGGCGTGGGCGCCGCGAACGAGATCGCCCGAGGACTCGTCACCGCGCCCTACCGGTCCGGGGGTCAGGCCCAGTACTTGCCGAAGACCGGTTCGGCGGTTCATGGCGAAACCCTCGCCGCGACGCGCGAATGGGCTATGGCGCGGCTCGACCAGCAGCTCACGATCGCCGGACTCGCCGCGCACGCGCAGCTGTCGCCCCGCACGTTCCTGCGCCGCTTCACCGAAGAGACCGGCAGCACCCCGCTGCAGTGGATCCTGCGGGCACGGATCGACACCGCCCGCGAACTCCTGGAGAGCACGAGGCTGTCGGTCGACCGCATCGCGGACCAGGTCGGCCTGGGAACCGGATCGAACCTCCGACTGCATTTCCGCCGGCTCCTGCAGGTGTCCCCCTCGGAGTACCGTGCCACCTTCTCCGGGCGGAGCTGACCACCACCATCAGCGCCCGAACGCCGGAAGCGTTCCGCTACGAGATGCGAGGGGGAAGCGCAACGGTTTCACCCGCCACATCGATCGCGACCTTGCCGCGGAGTGCGTACGACCGCCTGTTCTCCAGGAGTTCATGAGCCTCGCCCATTCGCGCGAGCGGAATAGTCGCGCCGATGACCGGCTTCACGAGACCGCGCTCGACCAGCCCGGTGAGCGCGTCCAGCTTTCCTCGGTTCTGTCGGGTGAAGACGAAGTGATAGGCGGCGTTCCTGCCCCACGCCTCGATGAGGTTCTGCGGCTGCGCGATGTCGACGATGCTGACGACGCGTCCGAAGTCGGCGAGCGTCAGCGGGCTTCGGGTGAGTGTGTCGCCACCGATCGTGTCGAATACCACATCGACCCCCTTGCCTTGCGTCATCTCGGCCACGGCATCGACGTAGTCCGTCGAGGTGAAGTCGATCGCCGAATCCGCCCCGAGAGAGCGCACGAACTCATGGTCACCGGCTCTCGCGGTGACGATCACCCGTGCGCCGATCGCCTTCGCGATCTGGATCGCGATCGTGCCGACGCCGCCCGTGCCGCCATGAATGAGGATCGTCTCCCCCACGGTGAGCTGGGCGCGCGTCACCAGGGCCTCCCAGACCGTTCCACCGACGAGAGTCAGGCTCGCCGCCTCCAGGTGCGTGAGGTTCTCCGGCTTCCGGCCGACGAGGTCGACGTCGGCGACGTGCTGCTCGGCGTAGGAACCGGGGCCGCCGAAGATCCGGGGCGTGTAGTACACCGCATCGCCGACGCGGAACTCGGTCACGTGGGATCCGACTTCCTCGACCACGCCGGAGATGTCGTGCCCGATGATCGCCGGGAGCGGTACGTGATCGGCGTAGTCTCCGCGACGGATCTGATAGTCGAGCGGGTTGACGGCGGTCGCATGGACGCGCACCCGCACCTGGCGGGATTCGACTCGCGGTACGGAGACGTCGCGCAACTCGAAAGCATCGGCCCCGCCGAAACGGGCGAGCACGACGGCCTTCATCGAATAAGTCATGTTGATGTTCCTCATTGTGATTACGAGTGCTCGATACGCCGGGACGGGCAGTTCTTTCTCAGTGTCGCGCGCACGATCCACACACTCCAGTGGCGACAATGCCAAATATCCGCGAGGATAGTGACACGCCCGTCGCGCGGCCCGCACCCACGACAAGGAGGCGTCTACCGAGTATCGATCCGAATCGACGGATGGCACGCAGCCCACTGGTGGCCGGCACCGGAAGGGTGGCCAGCCGCTCCGGCGACTCCTCCGCCGGCGCGGCGCGGCTTGGGTAGGTTGCCGGACGTGATGGAGCTTGTCGCGCAACACACCGCCCTCGCGGTGGTGGTCGGATCACGGGCATACGGCCTCGACGGTCCAGACTCCGACTACGACCGACGCGGGGTCTACGTGGCGCCGACCCGCGCGTTCTGGCACCTCGACAAACCCCCCACCCACCTCGACGGACCGGCGGCCGAACAGTTCTCCTGGGAGTTCGAACGCTTCTGCCTACTCGCTCTGCAGGCCAACCCCACGGTCCTGGAGGTCCTCTGGTCCCCGCTGGTCGAAAGCACCACAGCGGACGGGCAAGAGCTGCTGGCCCACCGGCAGGCGTTCCTGTCCACGCGGGTGGCCGACACCTACGGCGGCTACGCCCGAGACCAACTCAACCGGGTCACCGCCCGCCGCGAACGCACCGGCGAGACCAACCACAAGCAGGCCATGCACATGATCCGACTACTCGCCGCCGGAATCCACGTCCTGCGCACCGCGCAGATCCTGGTCGACGTACGCCACCTACGCGACCGACTGCTCGCGGTACGACGCGGCGAACTGCCCTGGGAAACAGTCACCGCCTGGGCCGCCGACCTGATGGCCGAACTCACCGACACCGCCACCACCACCGCACTACCACCACAACCCGACCGCGCCGCCGTGGACCGGCTCCTCACCGCCGTACGAGAAAGGAACCTGCAGTGACCACCGAGGTGCCGCCCTGGACCTACGCGCCGCCCACCTCCTCCCCGCCGCCGACGTCGTCGGGTTACGCACCGGCCCGTGGCATGGTGACCGACCACGATGAGGCCGCGGCTGTCCGACCGTTGACGTTGGCTTGGGTGGGCCGGCATCTGGAGGTTGGCGAACAGATCGTCAGGACCGAGGTGCTACACGGCGGCATCACTGCCGAAATGCGGAAGCTGACCATCGGCACACGGGGCGGAAGCACCCGTGATCTGGTGCTGCGGAGCTTCGTCGACCCGTTCTACGTGGGACATGCCGAAGACTGGCTGAATCGGGAGGCCGAGGCCCTGTCCCTGCTGATGGGGACCGGCGTTCCGGCTCCTGTACTGCTCGCGGTTGACCCGACCGCCGCGCATTGCGAGTATCCATCGCTGCTGATGACACAGGTGGCGGGCCGGACGGTCCTCGACGATGAGGGATTGGAAACGCGGATTCCTCTGCTGGCTCGTCAACTCGTGGCGATCCACGCGTTGCGACCCGCCGAGCGGCCCCGAAAGTATGTGGCGTTGACGACCGCCGACACCGTCGTGACTCCAAAGGGTGCCGATGCGGCGGCATGGGCGGCGGCAATCGCTGTGATCCGCAGGCCCGCGCCGCCCTATGAAGGACGGTTCCTGCACCGGGACTTCCAACCCGGCAACGTGCTGTTCGACGTGTCGCCCCTGGGGCCGGCGGGTGCTCGGATCACCGGTGTCGTCGACTGGGCAGGGACCTGCTGGGGCCCGGCGGATCTCGATGTGGCGCACTGCTCCACAAATCTCGCGTTGCTGCACGGCCCGGCGTGGGGCCTACGGTTTGCTCAGGCGTACGAGGAGGCCGGCGGAGAGCTGGCCGCGGCCGCGAGCGAGCGGCTGTACTGGCAGGTGCGGGACGCGCTGGCGTGCTCAGAAGAGGTGCAGGTGGTGGCGCGGCCATGGCGGGAGGCAGGCAGGGCAGAGCTGACGACGCGAGCCGTGGAGAAGCGGTTGGATGTCTATGTCACCGCCCTGATGGAGGCGCTGGGCTGAGCCAACACGGCCGCCGGGGCGATGTTCCTGGCCAGGCTCGACGCCGCCCGCTTTCCTTCCGGCCGGTAGGGTGTGCGTCCGTGGCGGTCCGCATCGACGTTGAGGCTTTTCATGATTCGATCCCCACAGCGGTGGGTGAGGCCGCGGCGCGGCTGCTGACCGACGACAACGTCGGTGAGCTGGAGCCCGCCGGCGGTGGTGTCCAGGCCGTGGTACGCGACCACGACGCCACCTTCCAGCCGTGGGTGGGCATCGTCGACGGGGCCTTCACCGGCGACTGCGACTGCGGCATCCCCGACGACGACCTGTGCGCGCACGCGGTCGCGACCGCGCTGACCGCGTTCCACGCGCGCATCGCCTTCTCCGGCGCGGCGACACCACCCGGCGCCGCTCCCCTCGAGCCCGACGACGCCCACTACCGTCAGGCAGTGCAACGGCTGTCACCCCGCCAACTCGCCGACCTGGTAGCTGAACACGCGGTCCGGGACCGCCTGTTCGCCACCCTGCTGCTCGGTGCGGCCGGCATGCTCGACACCACCAACGCGTCCGGCAGCCTCGCCACCTTCCGCGCCGCCGTCACAGACGCGGCAGCGGTGACCACCGGAAGCAGGTGGCAGATCTCCGACGTGGAGGCCGTCGGGCACCGCCTGGCCGTCGAAGTCGAAATCCTGTGCGCCCACCCCGCGACCCCTACCGCGCTCGATCTGGTCGAAGAGGCCATCGTCATCTGGGACGACCTGTCCGGACATCTCCGCGACGCCCACCACGTCACCCGTACCGAACCGGAAGAGATCGCCGACCCGCTCCTGGACGCGCACCGTGACTTGTGCGAACGACTCGACCTCGACCCGGACGAGATCGCCGAACGACTGAAGCGACTGCTCGCACGCTGCCACTACGACACCGTGGACATCGACAGCTATGCCGATCTCCTCGGTGAGCATGCGGATACGATCACTTCACCGACCCGCTGGTAGCCACGAATCGCTGCCGCATCGCCCACCGGCGGTGCACCCGGACCTCAGTCCCGCAGTCCCGGGTCGAGCATCCAGTGCTCCGTCGTGGTCCAGCCGAGCAGCCGCTGGCCGGTGCCGGCCCTGCCGTCCGGGTCGAACTTCCCGCCGTTGATCACGTGCGCGAGTCCGGTCACGGCCGGCGCCAGCCGGGCCCGCACGTGGTCAGGCTGGGTGACCAGCTGCTGTTCGGCGTAGGTCGGGAGGGCTTCCTGTTCCTCCCAAGTGGACAGCGACAGGAAGAACAGCATCTGCCGCCACGCGTACGCGGCGTTCTTGACGGTGCCCAGCGGTCGGGGGTTGTGGTGAATGCGGGTCGTCAGCCGCAGCACGGTGTCCAGGCACCGCTTCGCGAGGTCCGCCGACGGGCCCATGCCGAGCAGACCGACCGGCCCACCAGCCGGCTCGGAGCCCTCAATCGCGACGGCATCGGCGCCGCTCTGCGAGTGCGGTCGGCACCACGCCACTGGAGTACCTGATCCAATGGCGCATGAGCCTGGCCCGGGACGAGCTGCGCCGCAATACCCACTCCATCACCGAGCTCGCCGTCGCCAGCGGTTACGAATCCGAGAGCGCCTTCAGCACCGCCTTCCGTCGCGTGGTCGGCTCTTCACCCAGACAGTTCCGCGACACCCACAAGAAGGTGGGAGGTGTCGATTCCCTGGGGGCGGGTGCTCGCTGACCGGTCGACGCCTTCGAGCGGGCCGGCGAGCTGCTCCAACGTGCGCGCGCCGAGCAGTGCCGACGGGTCAGGTGGCGTCCCGCAGCGAGTCGAATGCGGCAGTCAGCAGGTCGCGGAGGGGGACCACGCCCTTCCGTCGGGTCCACGTCTCCCCGGCGACGTCCAGGCAGGCGACCGCGCCGGCGATGACAGCGGTGGCCCGCAGGGTGGTCAGGTCGTCGTCGGGACCGCCGCCGAGCCGCCGCGCGACCTCGGGAATCAAGTCGGTCTGCCACTGTAGGTGCTTCTCGACGCTGCGGGCGCGCAGCGACGGCGTGCCGTACATCATCTCCGAGACCTTGAGCAACCGTTCCCGGTCGACGCCGGGTTCCTCGCTGAGGGTCACCATCGTGTTCAGCAGCGCGGTCCAGAGGGGTTCGTCGTCGGGCCGCGCGGCCAGCACGGTTCGGACCCGGCGCCCTTCATCGGCCAACCGGCCCAGGACGATGTCCTCCTTGGTGCCGAAGTAGCGCAGGACCGAGCGACGGGAGACGCCCGAGGCGGCGGCGATGTCGTCGAAGGTGGTCGCCTCGAATCCCTTGGCCAGGAACAGCTCCATCGCGACCTCGGTGATCTCCGCGATCGCCGTACGCCGGGTGCGGCTCCACAGACCCTCACTGCTCATGCTCTCGCCTCCTCTGCACGAGTCTAGCCACCATGACCCCAGATGCCTATTTGACACTCAGTGCCAGAAGGTCATATGGTGTCACTACACCGCGATTGCTTGGGGAAGGCCCTTCATGAACGTCATCGACTACCGCAACCAGACCGTCCTCATCACTGGCGCCAGCGCCGGCATCGGCGCCGAATTCGCCCGCCAACTCGCCGCCCGGGGCGCGAACGTGGTGCTCGTCGCCCGCCGCCAGGAACGGCTCACCGCCCTCGCCACCGAACTCGCCACCCGATACCGGATCGAGGCCACCGCCCTCGCCCTGGACCTCACCACGCCCGACATCGGTGACGTCCTCGACCAGGAACTGCACCGCCGGGGCATCGAAGTCACCAGCATCGTGAACAACGCCGGCTTCGGCACCCACGGCCTGTTCCACACCGAGGATCCGGACCGCCTTGCCGCCGAGATCGCCCTCAACGTCACAAGCGTCGTGCAGATCAGCCGCACCTTCATCGAACGACTCCGCCGCCGCGGGGACGGCTTCCTGGTCAACGTGGCCAGCGTGGCGGCCTACCAGCCCGACCCCACCATGGCCGTGTACGGCGCCACCAAGGCGTTCGTCCTCAACTTCACCGAGGCCCTGTGGTACGAGTCGCGCAACACCGGACTACGCGTCATGACCCTGCTGCCGGGGGCCACCGAGACCGAGTTCTTCGACGTCGCCGGCGAGGCTGCCGACGGCGGCACCCGACGGATGCCCGCCGCCAAGGTGGTGAGGACCGCCCTGGCCGCCCTCGACCGCCGCAACCCGCCGCCCAGCGTCGTGGCCGGCTGGGGCAACCGGATCGGCACCGAGGTCTTCGGTCGACTGCTCAGCCGCCGCCAGGCCACCGTGCTCGCGGGACTCCTGATGCGCAACTCCGTACCGGCCGCCTGAGCACGGCGCGCCCCCGGCGCCGGACGAGCGGGGCCGCAATAGCCCGGGCCGACCGTCAGGATGGGGGCGCTGACGGCCGGCCCGGCCGCTTCCGGTCGCCCGTAAGGGCTCCCGACCAGCCGGCCCCACGCCACCTCCGGCGCCCCACTCCGGCCGGTGCGACCGAAGAGGTCGTCGCCGCCGACGCGTTCCTGGCGACCCTCGACGCAGCCCAGCGCGACCGGGCCGTGTACGACGCCCGACGACCCGGCCGTCCGGGACTGGTCGAATCGGAGCCACGTTGGTCGAGGCCGAGCGGCTCCGGGCTTGGGCTGCATGGCGAGCTGCTCGCAGGCTGTTCGGCGGTCGACGCCGCTCACCTCAGGTCAGGCTGCTCCATCAGTGCCGCGACAACCGGGGCGGCCTCCTGCCACTGCGACCATGCCTCGCCTGCCTGACGACGCTGGTCGGCTCGGACTCGTGAGTATCGAACATGGTGCTTCAGGAGGAGTGCGTCGATAGCCTTCCAAGTGCGCCGCAGGTGCAGGCCGCGGTCGATCGTGAGCTGTTGCCGCAGCGGGGCTAGGAGCTGTCCGTTCCATGGCGTAGTTGGGTGAAGGCCCGGTCCGCGTCGGCGACCGCCTCGGGCTGGACATCGCGTGCGGTCCGCCCGTCGGCGATCTTCTGCCAGTTGGTCCGGGCCAGTACGCGTTGAACCGCGATCACCTGGGCGGCTTGTAGTCGGGCCCCGATGCCCCGGTCGAGGACGGCGGCCAGCGCGTCCTCGTCGTCGAGCATGTACTGCATGAGCCGTCCCGCCAGGCTCGGTGTGGTGAACACCAGCCGGTGAAACGCCACCACCTCGGGATGATCGTTAAGGCCGGTGACCGGCTCAAAGCGATCGAGGCCGGCCCGGAAGTGCCGGTGCAACGCTGTCATCGGCGCCATGTCGGCCTGGCGGTCGCGTACCGCGCGTGCGGCCTCGCCCTGGTGGTCCGCGAACCGGTGCAGGATCAGGTCTTCCTTGGTCGCGAAGTAGCGGAACAGGGTCGGCTTCGACACCTCGGCCATCGCGGCGATGTCGGAAACCGACACCTGGTCGAAGCCGTGCGCCAGGAACAGCGTGATCGCCGCATCAGCGATCACGTCCCGGGTTCGCGCCTTCTTGCGGGCACGCAGCCCGACCGGTTCGATCACCCCGTCAAGGTAACATCCATTACCTGGTTGCATATTTAACTCGGTAACGATTTGATGGGAACCATGAATCAGACAGACACCCGCCGCACCCCGTCGACGATGGCGAGGTTGCCATGACGCCTGTTGACGGACCTCCGGTGCTCGTCACCGGGGCGACCGGCCGGGTCGGACGCTCAGTGGTCGACCTGCTGACCGACGCGGGCGTGCCGGTCCGCGTCCTCGTGCGCCGCTCCGAGTCGGCGGCGACGCTGCCCACCAACATCGAGGTCGTCACCGGCGATCTCACCGTGCCCGAATCGCTCGACGCCGCGCTGCACGCCGTCAGTACGGTCTTCCTGGTCTGGACCGCCCCGCCGCAGACCGCGGCGGCCGTCGTCGACCGGCTGGCCGCCCACGCACAGCGGGTCGTCTACCTGTCCGCGCCGCACCGGACCCCGCATCCGTTCTTCCGGCAACCGAACCCGATGGCCGCGCTGCACGCCGAGATCGAGCGGCTCATCGCCGACAGTGGACTCGACTCGACGATCATCCGGCCGGGAATGTTCGCGTCGAACGCCCTGTTCTGGTGGGCCGCCGCGATCCGCGCCAACCGCCCGGTCCGGTGGCCGTACCGCGCGGCTGAGACGGCCCCCATCGACGATCGAGACGTGGCGGCGGTCGTCGCGCGGACGCTGTACGAGGACGGACACGCCGGCGGCGACTACGTCCTGACCGGCTCCGAATCCCTCAGTCAGGCAGAACAGGTAGACATCATCGGAGACGTCCTGGGCCGCCCGATCGCGTTCGAGGAACTGCCGCCCGACGAGTTCCGGCGCGAAACCCCGGAAGCCGCGCGCCCCGCGGTGGACATGCTCCTGACCGCATGGAACGCCGCGATGGGGCAGCCGGCGTACGTCACCTCCACGGTGGCCGACATCCTCGGAACGCCACCACGAACGTTCCGGCAGTGGGCCACCGACCACGCCACAGCGTTCACCGAGGACCCCCACCCGACGAACTGAACATCGGTGTATGCGTACGCCTCCCGCCCCGAGCCGCCCCGCGCGACCATGTCGGCCGAGCGCATCAACCCGTCCACGAAGCGGTACTCGTGCAGGTAGACCGGCCCGTCCGTATCGAAGTGCGCAACCTCGACCACATCGCCGTCGTAACCGACGAACGTCTCGAAGCACACACGGCCGTGAAGAAAGCCGCTGTACTTCTCGATGACCACCACACGGCCCTCAGCGTCGACCCCGATACGCAGAACATCCCGATCCACCGGCGGCCTGGCGTCCAACCGGCGGCCAACCTTCAACAGGTCCCGCTCGAAGTGCAACGGACGAAGACCAAGACCTGGCCAGGTGTACCAGTGCCAGCCCCCGACGAGCGCGGTCGCCGCCTTCTTCCGGCAGTCGTACTCGCCAGCGAGCTGCGCGAACCGCCCAGCAAGATCGGACATTTTCGGGATCCTACTGCTCACCTCGGCGGACTAAGTACTCCAACGTCACTGGGCTGGCGTTCACCGTCGCCGGTGACGCACGGTGACGTCTGGCTACCTCTCCTGCTTCCGCTTGCCCTGTTCTACTGGCCGACCAACACGTCGTGCGCGCGGTGTCCGCCTTCCTGGGCCGCGACCATGGCCAGACTCGCGTCCACACTGAGTCCGATCCTGAGCACGAGGCAGAGCATGCCAGTGATGCGATCAGCCGGCAGCGGATGCAGCAGCGGCGCCTCGGCGGCGAAGTTGAACCCGATACTGGCTGGCGCGCCGTGCACGTGACGGCCGTCCTCGGCCGCGTCGATGGCGGCCAGGCGGTCGTTGAGCTCGGTCAGGGACGCGACCTGCGGGGGGCGAGACGAGGTGGTTGCGGCGGAACCTGCCGCCCTCGTGCGCCACGCCGCCCTTCTCGTGGGCGCCGTCCTTGCCGGGCAGGCAGTAGAAGGCGTGGAAGCCGTAGTGGGAGCGGAACGCCACCCACCGCTGCAACTCGACCCTGCCGCGGCCGAACAGCACCTGCCGCACTGCTGGTTTGAGGTTTTCGTAGCGGATGTGGCGGGTCGGCACCCCGCCGAGGACGCGGAACGCGTCGTCACTACGGTGGTGTGGCGGTCAGGCCGGTCGGGGCAGCGGACGAGCCTGGCCAGCCCTGCCGTCCAGCCGATCAGGGCGCCCCAGCCGCTCTCGGGCAGTTCGAGACACTCACCCGCTGGCCCGGGCGGTCGGCTCGCGCCTGCGGTCCCCTCCGGTCTCGATGGGACCGCAGGGGACGTCGGTGGTGCGGCGGCTGGTCACCCGCAGCAGCCGCCGCCGGATCCGACGGCGACCAGGCTGAGTTCGGCACGCGGGAGGCCGCTGTTTGCCGGATTCTGGTCGGTGGGGTCGAACTGATTCCCGGCGAGAGCGGCGAGTTGTAGTGCGATGTCCGGGTCAATGTCGAGTTCGTCGGCGGCGGCGCGGGTGGCGGCGGTGACGGTGCCGGCGGTGGGTAGGTGACGTAGAGCTGCGGAGATGAGTCGGCTGGGGATGTCGGGGGCGAGTCCGTATCGGGCGGCGGCGTCGTCGAGCATTGCCTGGTAGCCCTGGGTGGCGGAGCAGACGCCGGTTGCGGGCAGGTCGAGTTGTACGTCGCGGGCGGCGGTCCAGTCGCCGGTGAGGGCTGCGGTGATGGAGCGGACCTGCTCGTAGCCGGTGGCCATGAGGAAGGTCGGCGCGCGGCCGTAGGACTTCATGCCGACGGCAAAGTAGCCGGGCTCGGGCTGGGTGAGTTCGCCGACGCCGTGTGGGCGGACGGTGCCGCAGGAGTGTTCGTTGGGGTCGATCAGTGGCGCGAGGGTGCGGGTGCAGCCCAGCACGGGATCGAGGTCGAGGCGCAGTTCGGTGGCGATGCTGTGGTCGGGGCGGAAGCCGGTGGCGGCGACGATCCGATCGGCGGGCAGGGTGTGCCCGTCGGCGGCGGTCAGCACGGCATGCCCGTTGACAACGTCCACCGCGTGTACGGCGAAGCCGGTGACCAGCGCGATCCGGCCGGAGTCGACGAGCAGCTTGATCCCGGTGCCCAGCGCGCCACGGCCGGGCAGCGCGTCGGCGTCCCCGCCACCGAGCGCCCGGTCGATGGAACCGCCCCGGGTGGCCCAGGTGATGGTGGTGCCTGGCTCCTGTTCGGCGAGTTCGGCGAGGGCGAGCAGGGTGTTCGCGGCGGAGTGTCCCGCGCCGACGACGACGGTGTGCCGGCCGGCGAACCGGGCCCGGTCAGTGCCGAGCACGTCGGGCAGCGCACCCTCGATCAGCGTCGCGATCCGCGGGTCGGCCTCACCGTGTGCGGGCAGGCCGTTGGCACCGAGCACGTTCGGGGTACGCCAGGTGCCGGAGGCGTCGATCACCGCCGCCGCGAGCACGTCGTCACCGGTGGCAAGCCGAACGACGAACGGTGCCTGCTCGCGGCCGGCACTCCTGACTCGATCCACACCGACGCGGCCGATCGCCGCCACCGCCACGTCGTAGTGGATGTGTGGGGCGAACTGCGGCAGCTTCGCCAGGGGCTGCAGGTATGCCTCGACAAGCTCGGCGCCGGTAGGCAGCGCCTCGAGGTCGGGGGCGATCCAGCCGGCGGCCTCCAGCAGGCGACGGGCGGCGTGGTCGATGTTGTACCGCCACGGCGAGAACAATCGCACGTGCCCCCACTCGACCACCGCCGCCCCGGCCGAAGGCCCGGCCTCCAGCACCATGAACGGCACGCCCCGCTCGTGCAGGTGCGCCGCCGCGGCCAGCCCCACCGGACCAGCACCGATGACCACCACCGGGTGCGACCCATCGACTCCCGCAGCAACCCCGACCGGCTGCGCCACTCCGTTGTCATCAGCGGCGGATGATGCATCGCTGGGGCCGCAGCAGCCCGCGCCTGTGGCGACCGCCTCGGTCTTCGGGCGCGGGTCGCCGCCGACACTGGCCTGCTCGGCGCCCTGGGCGACGCCACAGACTGGTGCAGCGCTCTGGTCTTCGCTCATGATGACGACTCTCCCTGCTTCCTGACATGGGTAAACACGATCCGCCGGACAGCACGCCCAGGCGATCACGCAAGCTTGTCGACAGCCGTGACCCTCGTTGCAGGCACGGCGCATCAGCCCCCACTATTCAATGTCTCGATCCTTGTCGAACCGATGCCCCCACCTTGCATCTTTGTTAGACGAGTGTCAAGCTATACGCATGTCGGTTCTTCCCATGCTGGACGCCGCGCGGGGCTGCCGCCCTCCCCTTTCGGCGCAGCCTCTCGCGCCGCAGGTCGCCGGTGAGCTGGCGCCACTGTTCAAGGCATTGGGTGACCCGGTCAGACTGCGGCTGCTGTCGCTCATCGCCTCGACCGACGAGGTGTGCGTCTGCGACCTGACCGACGCCTTCGACGTGACCGGCGCCACGATCTCCCATCACCTGCGGGTGTTGCGCGAGACCGGCCTGGTCGACTGCGAGCGCCGTGGCACCTGGGCCTACTACCGGGTGCGCAAGGAGGCCCTGGATCTGCTCGGCAACCTGCTGACCAGCAACGCCGACGCACCGTCCGCGACGGTGGGCGCCCTGCCGTCGGCGCGGGACGACACCGCCACGTCGAATCAGAATTCGCTGATATCAGCTGACCCTGATGTGGTGCGGTTGCTGGCGGACCCGTTGCGGGCACGGATCGTGCAGGTTCTCGCGGCCGGCCCGGCGACCACGTCGCACCTGGTCGCGGACACTGGCGCCAAGCAGCCCAACGTGTCCGGCCATCTCAGGCTGCTGCGTGAGGCCGGCGTGGTGGCCGCCGAGCCACGCGGACGCTTCACCTACTACCGGCTGCGCCCCGACGCCCTGCAGGGCGCGGCACTGCACCTGGCTGACCTCGCCGAGCAGGCCCGGGCCCACGCCGAGAACTTCCGGACCTGCTGACGTGACGACCACCGCCACCGCCGGTGACGCCTCGCCGGCGATCGTCGCGCGCCTGTCACGCCTCGACCGGTTCCTGCCGCTGTGGATCGGTCTCGCCATGGCCGGCGGCCTGCTGCTCGGTCGGCTCGTTCCCGGCCTGGACACCGCCCTGGAGGCGGTGCAGATCGGCGGGATCTCCCTGCCGATCGCCATCGGCCTACTGATCATGATGTACCCGGTGCTGGCCAAGGTCCGCTACGACCGGCTCGACACCGTCACCGGCGACCGGCGGCTGCTGCTGTCCTCGCTGCTGCTCAACTGGATCCTCGGCCCGGCCCTCATGTTCACCCTCGCCTGGGTCTTCCTCGCCGACCACGCCGAGTACCGCACCGGCCTGATCATCGTCGGGCTCGCCCGCTGCATCGCGATGGTCATCATCTGGAACGATCTGGCCTGCGGCGACCGCGAAGCCGCCGCCGTCCTGGTCGCCCTCAACTCGATGTTCCAGGTCCTCGCCTTCGGCCTGCTCGGCTGGTTCTACCTCTCCGTGCTACCAGGCTGGCTGAACCTCTCGGATGCGCGGCTGGAGGTGTCCGGACGGGACATCGCGGTCAACGTGCTGATCTTCCTCGGCATCCCCCTGCTCGCCGGCTACCTCACCCGCCGCGTCGGCGAACGCACGAAAGGCCGCACCTGGTACGAGAGCCGATTCCTGCCGACAATCGGGCCAGTCGCCCTCTACGGACTGCTGTTCACCATCGTCATCCTGTTCGCCCTCCAAGGCGACGCCATCACCTCGCAGCCGTGGGACGTCGCGCTGATCGCCGTACCGCTACTGGTGTACTTCGCCCTCATGTGGGCCGGGTCCTTCACCCTCGGCCGCGCCATCGGCCTCGACTACCCGCGCACCACCACCCTCGCGTTCACCGCCGCCGGCAACAACTTCGAACTCGCCATCGCCGTCGCCATCGGCACCTTCGGCGTCACCAGCGGCCAAGCCCTCGCCGGCGTCGTCGGCCCCCTCATCGAAGTACCCGTGCTCGTCGCCCTCGTCTACGTCAGCCTCGCCCTACGCCGACGCCTCTTGTCGAACACGACCTCCGCCCGCGCCGCGACGACCTCAGGAGATCGGCCATGAACCAGATGCGGTCGCTGCTCATCAGCAATGCCGTGCTGGAAAGGCTGGCCGCCACGTTGGCTGACAAGTTCTCCGGCATCTCCAGCCCGCAGACGATCTGCCGCTACGAGAACGAGTCGACAGCACGCTCTGCCGCACCGCCCGACTCGAACAGCACCTGACCGCACTGACCGAGCGATTCACCACCGGCCGACTCACCGCACTCGCGCAGGCCAAGGGCGCCATCAGCAAGCCCATGCCCGGGGTGCTGTTCTCTGCGTACACAACGCAACCCGATCCGGCGATGACCTCGACATCGCGCGTCGTGCCCGGCGACATCCGATACCCACCAATGGGCACTGTTCACCGACCACCGCACCGACCGATAGAGGAAGACTCTCGTGTCCGACAACAAGCCCAGTGTCCTGTTCGTCTGCGTCCACAACGCCGGCCGATCCCAGATGGCCGCTGGCTGGCTACGTCACCTCGCCGGCGACGCCGTCGAGGTCCGCTCCACCGGCTCCGCCCCCGCCGAGACCATCAACCCCACCGCCGTCGAGGCCATGCGCGAGGTCGGCATCGACATCACCGACCAGACTCCCAAGCTCCTCGACTACGACACCGTCGAAGCCTCCGACGTCGTCATCACCATGGGCTGCGGTGACGTCTGCCCCGTCTTCCCCGGCAAGCGCTATGAGAACTGGAAACTCGAAGATCCCGCAGGCAAAGACATCGAGATCGTCCGCCCAATCCGCGACGAGATCAAGGCCCGCATCGAGCACCTGCTCGCTGACCTCATCCCGACGAATTGACCATTCGACCATCGGCCGAAGCCCAGCGTTCAGGCGGGCGAAGAACACCTCCACCTCCGATGCCCTCGCATTCTGATCGATGCAAGGGCCGTCGGTTACGGACAGGCCGTTGGAAGCGGGCCTCCAGCCGGCGAGGCCGAGCAGAGCAAGGGGGTTGACGCTGCTGATGCCGTACGGGCTTGTCGTCGCGGTGACGAACAGCAGGGTGGCGGCGACGAGGCCGGTACCGGCATGCCATCGGGCAGTCGGGCAGTCGCCCCAGGTCGCGCCGAGTCCCTGTCGCTGGGCCGCTGGCTGTTCGCTAGCCGAGCGGCCCAGCGCCCCCGTCAATCGGGCGGCCGCCAGGCGGTGCCGATGGTGCCTCCCTGCTGACGGCCGAGTCCGCCAACGAGCACCGAGAAACGCATCCCCCTCTCGCGCTTCACGGAGCCGTCCCCACACTGGCGACTTCCCTCGGGCGGTCGGACCAGGTCGGACACCACTCGCGCAACACGCGTCAAGCGATTCTGCCTGTCCGCTCAACACGCGTTGCTCCGATCAGGAGCGAGCATACGCTCACTTTGCGTACGCATGTCAACACCTGTTTCACTAGGGAGCGCGTCTGCGACACTGGCGTTTAGTCCTTGAAGGGTGGGCAGTGATGGTCGACGACCAACGTGCTGAGCAGGAGCTACCGTCTCTTGACACCCTTGCCGCCCGGCTGGAGTACCTGTTCGAAAACATTCGCCCGACCTCTGCAGAGGTCGGCGACTCCGACGAACCCGGTCGCAGGTACACCAACAAGGAGATCGCCGACAAGATCAACGCCACGGCGGACGAGACCGGTGTCACGATCAGCGCCGCCTACATCGGAGAGTTGCGCCGGGGGGTCGCCAGCGACCCACGTACCTCGCACATACGTGCCCTGGCCTCGGTGTTCGGGGTGAGCACCGGCTACTTTGTGGACGATACGGCCGCCCGGCGCATACAGGAGCAGCTCACGCTGCTCAGCGAGCTGCGGCGGATGGACGTCAAGCAGGTGGCGCTGCGACAGGTGCTCACCGACAACGGACTCTCCGCGACAGACACGCAGCTCGTTGAGCAGATGGTGGCCCGATTGCGGGCCGTGGCCGAGGGCGCCGGCCCGAGCGAGAATCATGCCGCGCCGGGCGTCCGCCGTTAGCCGTGCTAATCCTTCGATGGCAGTACGCTGACGAGCGGGAGAACGCTGACGTGAGTTTGCACCGTCTACGCAAACGCTGCGAGAAAATCGTCGCTGAGCTTGAGGTGCCGGAGCCGTTCGAGATCCGGAAGCTGTGCGATGTGCTCGGTGAACGGCGTGGCCGCCCCATCCACCTGGTGCCGATCAGGCTTCCCGCCCACACCGTGTGCGGGATGTGCGTACCGACCGGCGAGTTCGACGCCATCTTCTTCGAACAGGACACCTCGCCACTGCATCAACTGCTGATCATCGGCCACGAGGTCGGTCACCTGCTCGCCGGCCATCAGGCGACAGAGGTGCTGGACGCCGACGCCTCGCGATTGCTGCTGCCGGACCTCGACCCGCAGTTGGTCCGGCGCAGCCTCGGCCGGAGCAACTACGCCGCGGCGGAGGAACGCGAAGCCGAGATGATCGGCTCGCTGCTGCTGCGGCGGGCCCGTGAGGGGCGCCATGACGCGGACGACGAACCGCTCGACCGCACGCAGGCTGAGCTGTACGGCCGGCTGCGGCACCAGCTGGAACACCCGCACCGGTAGCGCGTGATGGACACCGTCCTCTACACCGTGTGCGCGGTAGCCGGCTGGATCGCGCTCGGGTACATGCTTCGGCTCCAGCGCCGCCATCCCAGCCATGTCCGACGCGCGATCTGTGTCGGCCTCGGGGCGTTCGCCACCGGGATAACCGTCGCGATCCCGCCGGTCGCCACCGCCATCGACGAGGTGTCGGGGCTACCGAACCTGGCCAAACTCATGTCGCACGCCGGTGCCCTGACCATCTCCGCGAGCGCCGAGAACATGCTCCTCTACCTCGCCCTGCCACCGGCGAAGGCCGCCGTCCGGAGCCGCTGGTGGGTGTGGATCACCGCGTGCGCGTTCCTCGTCATGACCGGCCTGTTCGCCTACACCCTCAGCTACGACGAGCCGGTGCTCCTGACCGTCGAGTACGCGACTGATCCCGTCGTGACCGCCTACCTGCTGATCTTCCTGCTGCTCGGCTTCTTCGCCTACTGCTTCGACATCACCCGGCTGTGCTGGAGCTTCGCCCGCATCTGCGGGCGAAGCTGGCTGCGTCGTGGCCTGCGCATCACCGCAGTCGGTGCCGCGTTCGCCCTGCTCTACAGCCTCAACAAGGTCGGGTATCTCATCGCCTACTGGGCCGGCTACCAACCGACAGGCGAACGGGAGATCGCCGCGGTTCTGGTGACCGTCGGGGCACTGCTCATCACGATCGGCCTCACCATGCCCGCGTGGGGGCCCACTCTCCGGGTCACCCGGCGATGGGAGGACTTCCACTCGTACCGCCGACTCGAACCACTCTGGCGCGACCTCATCGCGGCCCTGCCCGAACTCGAACTCGATCCCAACCTGCGCCGCCGGATCACGGCCCTGCGCGACATCGACTACGCGCTGACCCGCCGGGTGGCCGAGATCCGCGACGGCCGCCTGGCGCTTCGCCCGTACCTGGATGTCGGTGTGACCGACCTGGCCGAGCACTTCGCCGAGCAGGCGGGGCTGGCCGCTGACCAGCGCCGGGCAGCCGTCGAGGCAGCACAACTGGCCTGCGCGCTGCGGCGACGCCGCGCCGGCATCGTGGCCACGGTGCCACAGCCCGCGGATGAGCTGCACCGCCCGGACGGCGGCTACGCCGGTGAGGTCGCGTGGCTGACGCTCGTCACCGACGCCTATGCCCGATCATCGGTGGTGGCGCAGACACTGGACGCTGAAGACATCCCGCAGCCCACCGCAGGAGACGCCCGCCGATGAGAGGCCGCTACGAGAACCTGACCCGTACCCGCGCCCTGGACCCCGAGCAGGACTACCTCGCCATCTACCAGACGATGCTGCGCTTCGAGTTTCCCTGGGACATGAAACTCGGACTCAACCTCGCCTTCAACCGATCCTTCTCCATCCCCGCCATCGCCGCCGTACACACCGCCACCGGCGAACTGACCGAACGCACCCAGAAACGCATCGACGACACCGGCCTGCTGATGTACGAGATGGTTCTCAACGGCTTCGACGAACCTCGCGGCCGAGACGCCCTGCGACGCGTCAACCAGATCCACCGCCCGTACGACATCGACAACGCCGACTTCCTTTACGTCCTCGGCTGTCTGGTCGTCATCCCCACCCGCTGGCTACAGCAGTACGGCTGGCGCCAACCCTGCTGCCACGAACTCCACGCCACCCACCTGTTCTATCGGGCGCTGGGCCGGCGGATGGGCATCACCGACATCCCCGACTCCTACCAGGAGTTCGAGACCTGGTTCGACGCCCACGACGCGGCCCACCTGAAGCCCAACGACCACGCCGCAGCCATCGAGCGCGCCACCCGCATGCTGATGCTCACCCGCATCCCCACCCCCCTCACCCCACTCGGCAACGCCCTCGTCAGCGCCATGTACGACGCCCCACTCCGACGGGCCATGCAGGTCGACGCACCGGCCTGGCCGGTCCGGGCCGGCCTGCACCTGGCGTTGAAGACCCGCGCACGGCTCCAACGCTGGTTCGGCACACCCCGGACCACGCCGTTGTTCACCGACGGCATCAACACCAAGACCTACCCCGACGGGTACGAGATCAGCCGGCTCGGCCCAGAGGGACGGCAGCACATTGCCGAACAGGCGATCGCTCCCAGCCCATCTACGCGCCGAACTCGCGGGCGGCCTGTTGGAGGTGGGTGAGAAAGCGGCTGACCGCAGGCGGCCGGGAACGCCCGGAAACGGTCGCGGCGAAGATCCGCCGGACGGATTCGTCTTCGGGGTGCAGGTACAGCAACCTGATGTCGGCGGGCGTTCCCCGTACGGCCAGGGCCGGAACGAGGGCCACGCCGAGACCGGCCGCGACACAGCCGAGCTTGCCTGTCCACTCGGCGGCGACGATGTCGATCCGGGCTGGGAAACCGTCGGGCAGGCTGGCCCGCAGCAGGTTCTCCTCGTCCGTCGCCGAGCCGACGATGAAGGGATCGTCGGACAGTTCCGCCAGCCGCACGGCACGGCGTCGGGCGAGGCGGTGGTCGCGCGAGACCGCGACCAGCAGCCGTTCGTCGACCAGATGGTACAGCTCGAAACGTACGGTATCGAGCTGAGCCGTCGGTGCCGTGCTCACCACGGCGACGTCGGCCTCGGCGGCGGTCAGGCGGTCCAGCAGTGCTGGCGTCGTCCCCTCCACCAACGAGAGCGCCACCTGGGGGTGGGCGGCGCGGAACGACGCGAGGGCGCGGGGTACGAGTGCCGCCACGGCGGTGGGGAACGCACCGACCCGCAGCCGGCCGGCACCCAGCCCGCGCAGCTCGTCGAGGTCTCGTCGGACGGTGTCGAGCCGGTCCAGCAGCGCCTCCGCGTGCGGTAGCAGGATGCGTCCCTCCTCGCTGAGCGCCACTCCGCGCGGCAACCTGTCGAAAACCCGTGCCCCGATCTCCGCCTCCAGGGCGGCGATCTGCCGCGACACGGCCGACTGGGTGAAACGCAGGTGCCGGGCGGCGGCGGTGATCGAGCCGAAGCGCGCGACAGTCCGGAACACCTCCAGAAGCTGGGTCTCCACCCTGGGCATGCTAGTAGCGC
The DNA here is from genome assembly GCF_003236305.1 of Micromonospora endophytica. Taxonomy (GTDB): domain Bacteria; phylum Actinomycetota; class Actinomycetes; order Mycobacteriales; family Micromonosporaceae; genus Micromonospora; species Micromonospora endophytica. The sequence goes on from NZ_POTX01000062.1 coordinate 22,849, forward strand.
ATGGCACCGATGCCAGACATTCGTTAGTCGCATTGATCAATCGTTCCTAACCTGGCCCCATGACCGACATCGCAGTCCTGGGCACCGGGCGGATGGGCACGGCGGTGGCCCGCCGGCTGTTGGCGAACGGCCGCCGGGTCACCGTGTGGAACCGCACCGAGGCGAAGGCAGCGGCGCTGGCCACCGCGGGAGCCCAGGTCGCCGCGTCGCCGGTCGCGGCGGTGGCCGAGGCCGACCTGGTGATCACACTCCTGACCGACGCCGCCGCGGTCGACGCCGCGCTGTTCGGCACCGGTGCCGCCCGCGCCGCGCTCCGGCCGGGCGCGATCGTGGTGCAGATGTCCACTGTCGCTCCCGACGAGGTCGCCGGGATAGCCGGTCGCCTGCCCCGCTCGGTCTCGTTGCTCGATGCGCCGGTCGCCGGCAGCATCGACGCCGCGACGGCCGGCAAGCTGACGATCTTCGCTGGCGGACCGGCAGCGGTCGTGGATCTCGCCGAGCCTGTGCTGCGCGAGTTGGGCGCCGTTCGCCGCTGCGGTCCTCTCGGTACGGGATCGGCCCTGAAACTCGTGGTGAACACGGCGCTTGTCACCGCGATCGGCGCGTTGCACGACACGCTCGTCGTCGCCGACGGGCTCGGCGTCGACCGGTCGGTGGCGCTCGACGCGCTCGCCGCCGGGCCACTCGGCGGTGCGGTCCGGCGTGCGGGCGCGACGGGCGCCGCCTTCGCGGTCGCCCTCGCCGGCAAGGACGCGCGGCTCGCGCTACGGGCCGTGCCCGGCCGGCAGCACACGCTGGCGGTCGCGGCCGCACTTCACCTGCTCGACGCCGCCACCGATCAGGAGGCGGACGTGGCATCCCTCATCACCATGGAGAACCAATGGACCTGACGCTCGACAACCCGCCAACCGTCGCCGCGCCGTTCGGCGATCGTTTCGCTCACCTGGCTCGTCTCGATCTGGACGGTGGTGCGCTGCTCATGCTCGCCGGACAGGTAGCCGTCGACGACACCGGCGAGGTCGTGGCACCCGGCGACGCGGGCGCACAGGCGACCCGGATCTTCGAGATCATTCGCCAGGTCCTCGCCGCACACGGCGCGACCCTCGCCGACATCCTGCACATCCGCACCTTCATGACCAGCCTGGACGACCTGCCCGCCTACGGTGCGGTACGCCGCAGCCTCTTCCCCTGCGGCCCGCACACCATCCCACCGGCCAGCACGACCGTCGAGGTGAGCCGGCTCTTCCTGCCCGGCGCGGTCCTGGAGGTCGAGGTGACGGCGGCGCTGCGGACCTGAGGTCAGCCGTGGGCCTTGCCCCGGCCGCCGGGCCCGAGCTTCTTGCGCGGGCGTACCGAGATCTCGATCGGGCTGCCCTCGAAGCCGAACTCCTCGCGCAGCTTGCGCTCGACGAAGCGCTGGTAGCCGGCGTCCAACGGCCCGGTGGTGAAGAGCACGAAGCGCGGCGGCGCCACCCCCGCCTGGGTGGCGAACAGGATGCGCGGTGCCCGTCCCCCACGGACCGGGTGCGGGGTGGCCTGGACCAGGGCGGTGAGCCAGGCGTTGAGCTGCGCGGTGGGGATCCGCGTCTCCCAACTGTCCAGCGCCCGGTGCAGGGCGGCGGCGAGCTTGTCCACCGCCCGGCCGGTCTTCGCCGACAGGTTGAGCCGGATCGCCCACGGAATCCGGCGCAGCTCCCGGTCGATCTCCTTGTCCAGGTAGTACCGGCGATCCGCGTCGACCAGGTCCCACTTATTGAAGACGATCACCAGCGCCCGACCCGCCTCGGTCACCATGGACAGGATCCGCTGATCCTGCTCGCTGATCGGCTCGCTGGCGTCGAGCAGCACCACCGCCACCTCGGCCGCCTCGATCGCCGAGGCGGTACGCAGGCTGGCGTAGTACTCCGTGCCGCTGGCTTGGCCGACTCGCCGGCGCAGCCCGGCGGTGTCCACCAGGTGCCAGGTCTCACCGCTGATGGAGACCAGGCTGTCCACCGGGTCGACGGTGGTGCCGGCGACCGCGTCGACCACCGCCCGCTCCTCCCCCGAGAAGCGGTTCAACAGGCTGGACTTGCCCACGTTCGGCCGGCCCACCAGGGCCACCCGGCGTGGTCCGCGTGGGCGGTTCTCCACGATCTTCGGTGCCTCGGGCAGCGCCGCCAGGATCGCGTCCAGCAGATCGCCGGAGCCACGGCCGTGTAGCGCCGACACCGGATGCGGCTCGCCGAGGCCGAGCGACCACAACGAGGTGGCCTCCAACTCGACACTCGTGTTGTCGGCCTTGTTGGCGACCAGGATCACCGGCTTGGCGCTGCGGCGCAGCATCTTCACCGCCGCCTCGTCGACATCGGTGGAGCCGACCGTCGCGTCGACCACGAACAACACCACGTCGGCGGTGGCCACGGCCGCCTCGGCCTGCGCGGCGATCGCCGCCGCCCGGTCCTTGGCGTCCGGCTCCCAGCCGCCGGTGTCCACCACGGTGAACGCCCGGCCGGACCACTGCGCGTCGTACGGGACCCGGTCGCGGGTCACCCCCGGCACGTCCTCGACCACCGCCTGGCGGCGGCCGATGATCCGGTTGACCAGTGTGGACTTGCCGACGTTGGGCCGGCCGACCACGGCCACCACCGGCTGCGGACCGGTCGGCTCCTCCAGGTCGAGGTCCGGCTCGCGCAGCTCCACCCATCCGTCGTCGGTCACGCCACTCCCCGATCGGCGAGCAGCTCACGCAGTCGCGCCACGACCTCGGCGATGCCCAGCTCGGTGGTGTCCAGCACCACGGCGTCAGCTGCCTGGGCGAGCGGGTCGGCCTTGCGGGTCGAGTCCAGCTGGTCACGACGGGCCAGGTCGGCGGCGGTGGCCGTGACGTCGGCGGCGTCCTCGGCACTGCGCCGCGCGGCGCGCGCCGCCGCCGAGGCGGTGAGGTAGACCTTCAGGTCGGCGTCTGGGGCCACCACGGAACCGATGTCGCGGCCCTCGACCACGATCCGGCCCGCATTGGCGATCATCTCGCGCTGGCGGGTGACAAGTAGCGCGCGTACGGCCGGCACGGCCGCCACGGCGGAGACCGCGGCGGTCACCTCAGGCCCACGGATGTCGGCCTCGACGCTCACCCCGTCGGCGGTCACGCCGTAGCCCGCGGGGTCGGTGCCGATGCGCAGGTCGACCTCACCGGCGACCTTCGCCACCGCTTCCGCGTCGGCCAGGTCGACACCGGAACGCAGCACCGCCCAGGTGATCGCCCGGTACATCGCGCCGGTGTCCAGGTACCGGGCGGCCAGGCTGGCCGCGAGCCGTCGGGAGACGGTGGACTTCCCCGAACCGGACGGCCCGTCCACAGCGACCACGCAGCGCCCGGCCGGTACGTTCTCCTCCACCGTGTCCTCCTCAGCCCGTATCTCACGATCCGCCGTCATCGGCGGACGCGAGCGGTTGCCCACCATGTCCCATCATGCCCGGCGTCGGGTGGTGCCGACCGCCCCGGGCCGCCAGGGAGCCTACCCTCAGCCGTACCCGCCACCGCGCGGTCAGTCACCCACGGCCTTGAACAGGGCGGCGACCTCCGCGTTGGTCAGTCTCCGGGTGCGCCCGGCACGCAGGTCACCGAGCCGGATCGGCCCGATGGCGGTACGCACCAACCGGCTCACCGGGTGACCGACCTCACCCAACAGTCGCCGTACGATGTGTTTGCGCCCTTCGTGCAGGCTCAGCTCCACCTGGGCGGTACGCCCCAGACTGTCCACCACCCGGAACGAGTCGACTGTCACTGGGCCGTCCTCCAGCTCCACCCCGGCGGCCAGCCGTTTGCCGAGGTTGCGCGGGATCGGGCCGGCCACCTCGCACAGGTAGGTCTTCTGCACCCCGTACGACGGGTGCATCAACCGGTGGGCCAGGGTGCCGTCGTTGGTGAGCAGCAGCAGGCCCTCGCTGTCCGCGTCGAGCCGCCCGACGTGGTAGACCCGCTGCTCGACCCGGTTGCCGAGGAAGTCGGCAAGCGCGGTGCGCCCCTTCTCGTCGGCCATCGTGGAAACCACCCCGCGTGGCTTGTTCATCGCCAGGTACACCAGGCGGGTGTCGGCCTGGAGGCGTTCGCCGTCGACGTGGATGACGGCGGTGGTGGGGTCGACCTTGTCGCCGAGCTGCGCCACTCGTCCGTTCACCGTCACCCGCCGCCGGAAGATCAGATCCTCGCAGGCACGACGGGAACCGACACCGGCGGCGGCGAGCACCTTCTGCAGGCGTTCGGGGCCGGTGTAGACGGGGGCGTCCGGGGACGGGGTGCGGTTATCGCGTGGCATCGGCGAGCTCTTCTACGTCGTCGGGGAGGAACGGGGCCAGTGGCGGCAGGTCGTCGAGGCTGTTCAGGCCGAGTTTCTCCAGGAACATGACGGTCGTGCGGTACAGATACGCACCGCTGTCCGTCTCGGTGCCGCACTCCTCGACCAGGCCACGGGAGACCAGGGTACGGATCACCCCGTCACAGTTCACACCCCGGATGGCGGAGATCCGCGACCGGGTCACCGGCTGCTTGTAGGCGACCACCGCCAGGGTCTCCAGCGCGGCCTGGGTCAGCCGGACCGACTGCCCGTCCAGCACGTACCGTTCGACGTAGCTCGCGTACTCCGGCCGGGTGTAGAGCCGCCAGCCGCCCGCTGCCCGGCGCAGCTCGAAACCGTGCCCGGCGCTGGTGTAGTCGGCGGCGATCCGGTCCAGCATGGGACCGACCCGCTCGGCGGGCTGCTCCAGCACCTGGGCCAGGGTCAGTTCGCTCACCGGCTCGTCCACCACCAGCAGGATCGCCTCCAGCGCGCCACGCAGTTCCGCGTCGTCGAGCATCCGCGGCGGCTCCGGCTCCACCCGCGCGGCACGCTTGCGCCGCGTCCCGCTCCCCGCCGTCTTCTCC
>NZ_POTX01000063.1 GCF_003236305.1 Micromonospora endophytica
GCGGGGACGCCTCGACGGTCGAGGGCGAGGGCGCGGGCCGGGTCCGGCGGATGTCACCGATCGCGCAGCCCGACACGGCAATCAGCAGGCATAACGTGATCAGAGGACGGGTCCGGCGGGAGAACATTGGGCCTCCGGTGCGGGAGTAGCCTGAGGCCGTGCGAGTGCGTGTGGAACAGACGGCCCTGCCGGGGATCGGCGTACGCCACGACATGATGACCGAATCCGGCCGCCGGCTGGGGGTCGTCTCCCACCGCAACGGTCGACGCGATCTGGTGCTCTACGACTGGGACGACCCGGACGGCTGTGCCGCGGACGTTCCGCTCACCGACGACGAGGCGGCGGCGCTCGCCGACATCCTCGGCGCGTCACTGATCCTCGGTCAGCTCTCCGGGCTGCGCGAGCAGGCCGCCGGGCTGCTCACCGAGCAGATCGCCATCCCCGCCTCCTCGGCGTACGTGAACCGGCCCCTTGGCGACGCGAAGGTCCGCAGCCGCACGGGCGCCTCGATCGTGGCGGTGCTGCGCGCCGGTGAGGTGATCGTCTCGCCGTCACCCACCTTCCGCTTCGCCGCCGGCGACGTGGTGGTGGTCGTCGGTAACCGGCAGGGTCTGGACGGAGCGAGCGCGATCTTCGCCGACGACCACCCGACCGGCTGAACCACGGTGCACGACTCCACGAACCTGCTCATCCAGGTCGGTGCGCTGCTGTTCCTGCTCGGGCTGCTCGGCCGGCTCGGTCGCCGGATCGGGCTCTCCCCGATCCCGCTGTACCTGCTCGCGGGGCTCGCCCTCGGCCACGGCGGCATCGTGGAACTGCAGGCCAGCGAGGAGTTCTTCGCCGTAGGTGCCGAGATCGGCGTGATCCTGCTGCTGGTGATGCTCGGCCTCGAATACTCGGCCGACGAGTTGGTGGGCAACCTGCGCTCGGCCGCCCCGGCCGGGTTGATCGACGCCCTGCTCAACGCGCTGCCGGGTGCGGCCTTCGCCCTGCTGCTCGGTTGGGGCTGGGTGGCCGCCGTGGTGCTGGGCGGGATCACCTGGGTCTCGTCCTCCGGGGTGATCGCCAAGATCCTGGCTGACCTTGGTCGGCTGGGCAACCGGGAGACTCCGGTGATCCTCTCGGTGCTGGTGGTCGAGGACCTGGCGATGGCGTTCTACCTGCCGCTGGCGACCGCGCTACTGGCCGGGGTCGGTTTCGTGCAGGGCGGCATCGCCCTCGGCATCGCGGTGTTGACGGTGGTCACCGTGCTGGTGGTCGCGATCCGCTTCGGCAATCTCATCTCCAGGGCCATGTCTGCCGACAACGCCGAGGCGCTGCTGCTCGGGGTGCTCGGCCTGACCCTGCTGGTGGCCGGGATCGCGGAGCGACTCCAGGTGTCCGCCGCGGTGGGCGCGTTCCTGGTCGGCATCGCGCTCTCCGGACCGGTGGCCCACCACGCCACCGAACTGCTGACCCCGGTACGCGACCTCTTCGCCGCCGTCTTCTTCGTCTTCTTCGGGCTGGCCACCGACCCCGGGCACATCCCGCCGGTGCTGCTGCCGGCGCTGCTGCTGGCGGTCGTCACCATGGCGACCAAGACGTTGACCGGTTACCTGGCGGCCCGGCGGGCGGGCATCGCCGAACCTGGTCGCTGGCGGGCCGGCCTGGCCCTGGTGCCCCGGGGCGAGTTCTCCATCGTCATCGCCGGTCTGGCGGTGACCGCCGGCAGCGTCACCCCGGAGCTGGCCGCGCTCGCCGCGACGTACGTGCTGATCACGGTGGTGACCGGACCGATGCTCGCCCGGCTGCCGGACCTTGACTGGTTCAGACGCCGGCTGCGGGCACGTGCCGCGCTCCAGCGGGCCCGGACGGCATCGACATCTGACCGGGTCTGACCGGCCCGGTCGACGGCAAGGGTGACCAGGCCCACCAATGGATGCCGAATTGCTCCTCGGGAAGGGCTACCCGTACTCACCGGTACCGCGTTAACGTGTCGCCCCAGCAGCCAGGGTTCGCGGAGGGGGCGGGAGATCCCCCGCGCGCAGAGCGGAAGGTTGGCCGGTGAGCGTGCAGGAGTCAACGTTCCACGGCTTCGCCAACCCCGTCGACCCGAGCCCCGCAGAGTTGCGGGCGTGGGCGTACCACCCCGATTCGGTCCCGTTGGCGTCGATGCCGCCGGACTGGGATCTGCTGGTTTCCGGCGACCGCCTGGTGATGACGCTCTTCGACCTGGCCATGGACCCGAACTGTCCGGCCCGCCGGTTCGCCCTGCACTGCCTCTACATCTACGCCGCCGACGGGATCCGGACGAACTTCCGGGCCCACCCGAAGCGCCGCTTCCGCAAACTCGTGGATCAGGCCGAGCGCAACGGCGACGAACTGATGCGCACCTGGGCGCACAACAGCCGGGTGCTGCTCTCCCAACCGGGACTCTTCGTCTACCGGGATTGGTGCGAGGGCGGCCTGGTCCGCGAAAACCGCCGCCTCTGACTCCTGCCCCGTCGTACCAAGATTCAGTGCAGCGAACGGGCCGGGAACCCCCGTGGCTCCCGGCCCGTTCCCGGCGGATCGTCAGTGCGATCCGCCTCGCTCTCTGCGGTGCTGATCGGTACGTGCCTGCCCGGCACCGTGCCCACCCCGACCGCTCTGCCCACCCCGACCGCTCTGGCCGCTCTGGTTGTTCCGATTGCCCTGGCCGCTGAACCTGCCGGAGTTGACCTGGTCGGCGAAGCGCCCTTTGGTGATCCGGTCGAACCGCTGCCGGACGTTCTCCGCCAGGTTGTCGAGTCGCTGCTCCGCCTCTTCGGCCACCTTCTTCGCCGCTTCCGTCATGGCTCCCCCCGCCAGTCGGGTCCGGTTTGAGATGGTTACATCCGATTCATCATCGAGGCTAGCGAGAAAACCGACTTCCCGCTCGGGTTTCCCTGAACCCGAGCGGCGTGTCACCACGTGAACGAGCTGCCCTCCGCCGGGGGTGCACATAGTGCAGGTGGCGCCTATGGAGCTGATAGCAAGAACGGGTCGCAACCTCGGCGACCCCACCCGGGTGCCACGGATGGTCACACTTGCCGGAGGACCGCAAGGCGGACCCGAGACACGCAGACGGACCCGACGGCTACGAGCCAGCCGAGGCACCGCAGACCGACAGCGACAGCGACAGCGACAGCGACAGCGACAGCGACAGCGACAGCGACAGCGACAGCGACAGCGACAGCGACAGCGACAGCGACAGCGACAGCGCCGAACGATGTGATGGCCTAAACGGTTCAGCTCGATAGCGTGCGGCACAGACACACGGGGCGAGAAGCCAGCCGGCGCACTACCGGCAGAATCTGCTGGTCAGCGGGTCGGCTTGCCGACCCAGCCGAGGAAACGAAGCTGCATCAGCCGCGGGTCCGGCGGCTCCGGCCCCAGGCGGGTCAGGTCGGCGGTCGCCTCCCGCGCCCCACCGACGGCGACGAACAGGGCTAACGGTCACGCTCCGGTCCCCGCACCTGATCCAACGCTGATCGGCGACCCGGCGAAGCCAAGCCGCGACGAGTTGGTGTGGCCCCGTCGCAGCACCCCACCGCGCAGCGTCAGCGACCCGGGCTACTCCGGGGACGCCAGACCACGAGGGCGGTGGAGGTGCGGTTGGTGGGCACCAGGTCACGGCCGGGGAAGCGGGCCAGCGACTCCAGTTCGGCCATCCGGCGGTACGCCGCCTCCAGCTCGGCCTCCATCTGGGCGACCCGCTGTTGCGCCTGCTCCAGCAGCTGTTCCAGGCCGATGATCCGCTTGATGCCGGCGAGGTTCACCCCGTCGTCCTGGCTGAGTCGCTGCACCTCGCGCAGCAGCACCACGTCCCGGACGCTGTAGCGTCGCCCGCCGCCGGCCGCCCGGCCGGCCTGTACCAGGCCGAGCCGGTCGTACTGGCGCAACGTCTGGGGGTGCATGCCCGCCATCCGTGCCGCGACCGAGATCATCAGCACCTTGGCCTCGTAGGCAGGGTCATCCGAGCCGACGAATCCGTCCGCCATCCCGCTCACCTCCGCACCACTTCACCGATCAACCGAATCGACGCACCCGGGCGTCGAGATGTTCCCGCCCGGCCGGCGGGCTCTGCTCGGCGAAGGTCTCCAGGGCCTTGCGGGCCTCGTCGGACACCCCCGCCGGCACCACCACGTCGAGCGTGACGAGCAGGTCACCGGCCTGGCCGTCGCGGCGGGTCACGCCCTTGCCCCGGGCCCGCAGGATCCGTCCGCTCGGCGTGCCGGGTGGCACCCGCAGGGTGACCGCGCCGTCGAGGGTCGGCACCCGCAGGTCGGTGCCGAGCACCGCCTCCGCGAACGTGATCGGCACGGTCAGGGTGAGATCGTCGCCGGTGCGCCCGAACAGCTCGTCCGGCCGCACTTTGACGTGCACGAACAGGTCACCCGCTGGGCCACCGCGCTCGCCCGGCTCGCCCCGGCCGGCCAGCCGGATCCGCTGCCCGTCGGCCACCCCGGCCGGGAAGCGGACGTTGAGCGTACGGGTCTTGGTGACACCGCCGGTGCCCTGGCATTCCGGGCACTTCTCGTCGACCACCGTGCCGACGCCCTGACAGTTGCGGCACGGCTCGGAGAAGCTGAACGCACCCTGGTTACGGGTGGTCACGCCGGCACCGTGGCAGACCGGGCAGGGTCGGGGTTGGGTGCCCGGCTTGGCGCCGTTGCCGTGGCAGGTGTCGCAGACGCCGGGGGCTCGCAGCGACAGCGGCAGGGTGACTCCCCGGACGGCGTCGTCGAAGTCGAGCGCCACCTCGGTCTCGATGTCGCGACCACGCGCCGGACCGGGTGCGCCACCGCCGCCCGCGCCACCCGAGAAGATCGAGCTGAACAGGTCGGAGATGCCGCCACCGGCAAACCGGCCACCGCCCGTCGCACCCTGTGCGAACAGGTCGGACATGTCGAACGGTACGCCGCCGGGCTGACCTGGCTGGCGGGCGCCGCGCCGGAACGCGCCCGAGCCGAACAACGAGCGCATCTCGTCGTACTCGCGGCGTTTGGCGTCGTCGCCGAGCACCGCGTACGCCTCGGAGACCGCCTTGAAACGCTCCTCGGCCGTGGCGTCACCGGGGTTGTGGTCCGGGTGCGACTCCCGGGCCAGCTTCCGGTACGCCTTCTTGATCTCATCAGCGGGGGCGGTCTTCGCCACGCCCAGGACCGCGTAGTAGTCCTTCTCGATCCAGTCCTTGGAACTCAACCGTCCACCTCCTCCCCGCCTCCGGGCCGGAGCCGCCCCACCCGCCGAATTTCGGCAGGCGGGGCGGCCCGGTCACCGTCGTGCGCTATTCCGGGTCGGCCACCGCGACCAGCGCGGGCCGCAGCAGTCGCTCACCGATCTGGTAGCCCCGACGCATCACCTGTACGCAGGTCGGCTCGGTGACGTCGGCCGAGGTCTGGTGGGCCACCGCCTCGTGCCGCGTCGGGTCGAACGGGTCACCCTGCTCACCGAACGGGCTCAGACCGAACTTGCCGAGCGCGGTGGTCAGTTGCTCGGCCACCGAGCCGAACGGGCCGACCAGGTCGCCATGCTCCCGGGCCCGGTCCAGGTCGTCCAGGATCGGCAGCAGCGCGGCAAGCACCGAGCCGGTTGCCTGCTCGGTGACCAGGCCACGGTCACGCTCGACGCGCTTGCGGTAGTTGGCGTACTCGGCCGAGACCCGTTGCAGGTCCCGCGTGCGCTCCTCCAGGTCGGCGCGGAGCGCCTCCAGCTCGGCGGCGCGCCCGCCGTCAGCAGCCTTGGCCTTGTCCCGGGCCGGCGACTCGTCGGTCGGATTCGCCGGTGAGTCCACCACAGGTGGTCCCTCCGTCGCCGGTTCGCTCAGCGCGCTGGTCTCCACCTCGATCGCGTCGACCACGACCTCGGCGTCCTCGACCAGCCCTTCCGCCGGAGCGTCCGAACCGGCGTCGGCGGCCGCCCCATCCGGCTCGTGGGTCTGGCTGATCTTGCGGTTGTTGCGGATGACGACCCGCGGCGCGTTGCCGGCAGCCGGCTCAGGCGCCGAGCCACCCGGCGCCGACCCGGTGTCACCCGGGTCGGCGGCTCGTGGCTTCTCCGTCATACGACTACCTCATCCCTTGCCTGTGCGATCGGGTCCGCCAGGACCGTCACTTCTTGTCCTCGTCCACGATCTCCGCGTCGACCACATCGTCGGGCCGGGCACCGCCGGCCTGGGCTCCGCCGGCCGGGCCGGCACCCGCCGCACCGGCACCGGCACCGCCCGCGCCACCCGCCTGGGCCTGCTCGGCCTGCTGGGCGTAGAGCAGCGAGCCCGCCTCCTGGGAGACCTGCGCCAGCCGCTCGTGCGCCGACTTGATCTTATCGATGTCGCTGCCACCGAGCGCACCCCGCAGCTCACCGAGGGCCTCGTTGAGCTTCTCGCGGTTCTCGGCGGGGAGCTTGTCGCCGTTCTCGGCGAGGAACTTCTCGGTCTGCCACTGGAGGGCCTCGGCCACGTTGCGGCTCTCGGCCTCGTCGCGGCGGCGCTTGTCCTCGTCCGCGTGCTCCTCGGCGTCCCGGCGCATCCGCTCGATGTCATCCTTCGGCAGCGAGGAGCCGCCGGTGATGGTCATCTTCTGCTCCTTGCCGGTGCCCAGGTCCTTGGCGTGGACGTTGACGATGCCGTTGGCGTCGATGTCGAAGGTGACCTCGATCTGCGGCACGCCGCGCGGCGCCGGCGGGAGGCCGGTCAGCTCGAAGGTGCCGAGCTTCTTGTTGTACGCGGCGATCTCGCGCTCGCCCTGGAAGACCTGGATGAGCACCGACGGCTGGTTGTCGTCAGCGGTGGTGAACACCTCGGACCGCTTGGTCGGGATGGTGGTGTTGCGCTCGATCAGCTTGGTGAAGATGCCGCCCTTGGTCTCGATGCCCAGGCTCAGCGGGGTCACGTCGAGCAGCAGGACGTCCTTGACCTCGCCCTTGAGCACACCGGCCTGGAGGGCGGCACCGACGGCGACGACCTCGTCCGGGTTGACGCCCTTGTTCGGGTCACGGCCGGTGAGCTGCTTGACCAGGTCGGTCACGGCCGGCATCCGGGTCGAGCCGCCTACCAGGATCACGTGCTCGACGTCGGAGACCTTGATCCCGGCGTCCTTGACGGCCTGCTCGAACGGACCCTTGCAGCGGTCCAGCAGGTCCTGCGTCATCCGCTGGAACTCGGCCCGGCTGAGCGTGACGTCCAGGTGCAGCGGGCCGGCCGCGCCGGCGGTGATGTACGGCAGGTTGATGTTGGTGGTGGTGGCGGCGGACAGCTCGATCTTGGCCTTCTCGGCCGCCTCCTTGAGCCGCTGCAACGCCATCTTGTCCTGGCCCAGATCGATGCCGTGCTCGCCACGGAAGGTCTTCACCAGGTGGTCGATGATCCGCTGGTCCCAGTCGTCACCACCGAGCAGGTTGTCGCCACTGGTCGACTTGACCTCGATGACGCCCTCGGCCAACTCGAGCAGCGACACGTCGAAGGTGCCGCCACCCAGGTCGAAGACGAGGACGGTCTGCTCCTTGGAGCCCTTGTCCAGCCCGTACGCCAGGGCGGCCGCGGTCGGCTCGTTCACGATCCGCAGCACGTTGAAGCCGGCGATCTCACCGGCCTCCTTGGTGGCCTGGCGCTGGCCGTCGTTGAAGTAGGCCGGGACGGTGATCACCGCGTCGGTGATCTGCTCGCCCAGGTACGCCTCGGCGTCCCGCTTGAGCTTCATCAGCGTCCGCGCCGAGATCTCCTGCGGGGTGTACTTCTTGCCGTCGATGTCGACGGACCAGTTGGTGCCGATCTCCCGCTTGACCGAGCGGATCGTCCGGTCCGGGTTCGTCACCGCCTGGCGCTTGGCGACCTCGCCGACGAGCACCTCGCCGTTGCGGGCGAACGCGACGATCGACGGGGTCGTCCGCGAGCCCTCAGCGTTGGCGATGACGGTGGGCTCACCGCCCTCCAGGACGCTGACGCAGGAGTTCGTCGTGCCGAGGTCGATACCGACCGCACGTGCCATCTTCGCTTCCTCGCTTCGTAACGTTGAGCAGGGCACGGAACCATCCGCCGCCGCTGCCCGGCGGGCGCCGCCCGCAGCGACCCCACCTCAAGTTGAGTGAACTTGACTCAATAGTGCCACGCGATCAGGAATCGTCAAGTCGAGTTGAGCCTGCCCGACGCAACCCGCTGCTCGGCGGGACTGGTTGTCTTACCTTGTGTCGGTCGGGCACGCTTTAGCGGTGACGACGAACGGCGATAACGCCTCACCCTTCGGCGCGCCCGCCGTCGCAGCCCGCACCGGCCTCGCCCACGCCGGGAAGGACCGGCCCGCGGCCACCCGGGACGGCCACCTGCCCGACGCCCTGACCGGCCTGCGCGCCGCGATCGGGGCGGCCCGGTTCCCGCTGGCCCTGCCCTCGGCCGAGACGGCCGAGCGGGTCACCGCCGCGCTCGCCGACCAACTCGACGACTACCTGCTGCCGCGGCTCTCCCGCCTCGACGCGCCGCTGCTCGTGGTGGTGGGCGGCTCCACCGGCGCCGGCAAGTCGACACTTGTCAACAGCCTGGTGCAGGCCCGGGTCAGCGCTGCCGGGGTGCTGCGACCCACCACCCGGTCGCCGGTGCTGGTCTGCAACCCGGCCGACTCGCCCTGGTTCCGCCGCGGCGAGCTGCTGCCCGGATTGACCCGTACCAACCAACCCAGCGCGGACCCCGGCACCCTGCACCTGGTCACCGCCCCGGCACTGCCGCCCGGGCTGGCGTTCCTGGACGCCCCCGACATCGACTCGGTGGTGGACGCCAACCGGGCGCTGGCCGGCCAACTGCTCGCCGCCGCCGACCTCTGGCTCTTCGTCACCACCGCTGCCCGCTACGCCGACGCCGTCCCCTGGGAACTGCTGCACGGCGCGCGCGCCCGGGGCGCGGTGATCGCCCTGGTGCTCGACCGGGTGCCGGCGGAGGCCACCGACGAGGTCGCCGCCCACCTCGCCGAGATGCTCGCCGAGCAGGGCCTCGGCTCGGCACCGCTGTTCGTGCTGCCGGAGACCTGGGTCGACGGGCAGGGCCTGCTGCCCGACCGGGTCACCGCCCCGCTGGCGGACTGGTTCGGCCGGCTCGCCGCCGACGCGGAGGCCCGCGCGGCAGTGGTGCGACAGACCCTGGGCGGCGCCCTGGCCGCGCTGCGACCGGCAGTGCAGAGCCTGGTCGAGGCCGCCGACGAGCAGGTGACCGCCGCCGACGCGCTGGACGACCGGGTACGCGCCGCGTACCGGGCCGCGAACCGGACCGTCGAACAGGGGCTGCGCGACGGCCGGATGCTCCGTGGCGAGGTGCTCACCCGCTGGCAGGAGTTCGTCGGCACCAGCGACTTCTTCCGCACCCTGGAGGCGCGGATCGGCCGGCTGCGGGACCGGATCGTGGGCGCGATCAGCGGACGACCGGCACCGGCGGCGCAGCTGCGCGACGCGATCGAATCCCAGCTGTCGACCCTGCTGCGCGGGGTGGCGGCCGAGGCCGCCGAGCACGCGTACACCGGCTGGAAGGCACACCCCGCCGGGGCCGCACTGCTCACGGAGGACCTGGCCCACCACTCGCCAGACCTGCCCGAACGGGTCGAGCGGCTGATCCGGGACTGGCAGCGTGACGTGCTGGAGCTGGTCCGCGTCGAGGGCGGCGACAAGCGTTTCGTGGCCCGTACGGCGGCGTACGCGGTCAACGCCACCGGGCTGGCCGTCATGATCGCCGTCTTCGCCTCGACCGCCTTCATCCCGACCGGGTTGGAGGTCGCCACCGGCGCGGGCACCACAGTCGCCGGGCAGGCGGTGCTTCAGGCGATCTTCGGTGACCAGGCCGTCCGTACGCTGGCCGGCAAGGCCCGGGAGGATCTGCTGAAACGGGTACGGATCCTGCTGGACGCCGAGGCCGACCGCTACCTGACCCGGACCGAACCGGCCCGACCGGCGGGACGGGCAGCGGGGGAACTGCGCCGGGCGGCCGAACGAGTGGAGACGGCGCGCCGACACAGCGGCTTCGCCACCGCGGCACCGGCGGTGCGGGAATCCGACGAGGGGCGGAATTCGTGAGCGAGCAGACCGGGTCGGTGTCGCGTGCCGGCACCCCGGTCCCGGACGGGGGACGGCAATGAGCGGCCTGGGCGGACGCCTGCGCGAGGCGTTGCGGGCCGACGGGCGGGTCGACGCCGACCAGTTGTTCGCCCGACTCGAGGCGGTGCAGCGATTTCTCGGCATCGTCGACGGGCACCTGCCGGACACTCCGCTGGTGCCGGCGCGCACCCTGGTCGAGCGGGCCGGCACCCGGCTGGCGCTCTCCCGCGACCACACAGTCGTGGCGTTGGCCGGTGCGACCGGCAGCGGCAAGTCGAGCCTGTTCAACGCGATGGCCCGGATGGAGCTGTCGCCCGTCGGGGTACGCCGCCCCACCACCGGCGTGGCCCATGCCTGTGTCTGGGGCCCGCTCGACGGGGGCAGCCGGCTGCTCGACTGGCTCGGTGTGCTGCCCCGGCACCGGTTCGTCCGGGAGAGCCTGCTGGACGGTGCGGACGAGTCCGCGCTGCACGGGCTGATCCTGCTCGACCTGCCGGACTTCGACTCGGTGCAGCACTCACACCGGCTCGAGGTGGACCGGCTGCTCGGTCTGGTGGATCTCGTGGTCTGGGTGGTCGACCCGCAGAAGTACGCCGACCGGGTGGTGCACCGCAACTATCTGCGGGAGTTCCACAGGCACCGGGACGTCACACTTGTCGTACTCCATCAGGCCGACCGGCTGCCGCCTGCCGACGTGCCCGTGGTCCTCGCCGACCTGCGCCGGCTGCTCGACGCGGACGAACTGCCCGGCGTGCCGCTGCTGGCCACCAGCATCACCGATCCCAACGGCCCGGACGGCCTGCGGGAGGCGTTGGAGCGTACCGTCGCCGAACGGCAGGCCGCGCTGCGCCGGCTCTCCGGAGACGTGGATGGCGTGGTCGCCGCGCTGGACGAAATGGTCGGCGCACCCCGCTCGGCGCTCGCCCCGGACGATCCCGCCGTCGGCACGCTGCACCGGGCGCTCAACGTCGCGGCGGGGGTGCCGGCGGTGGCGGACGCGGTCGAGCAGGCCTACCGGCACCGGGCCGCGGCGGCCACCGGCTGGCCGTTGGTCCGGTTCTGGCGGCGGTTGCGTCCCGACCCGCTGCGGCGGCTGCACCTGGCCGAGGCGCCGAGCGACCCGGCGGAGAGCCTGGTCGCCGCGACCTCCGTGCCCGAGCCCAGTGTCGCCGACAAGTCCGCGCTGGCGCTGGCCCTGCGGACGGTGTCCGAGCGGGCCGGTTCCGGCCTGCCGAGTGCCTGGCCGAACGCGGTGACCGCGGCGGCCCGGTCCCGTATCGGCGACCTGCCGGACGCGCTGGATCGGGCGGTCGCCGGCGTCGATCTGGGCATGGACCGGCCCCGGCTCTGGTGGCGGCTGGTCGGCGGGGTGCAGTGGTTGGTGACCTTCGCCGCCGTGGCCGGGCTGGCGTGGCTGCTGCTCGGTTACGGGCTGCGGATCCTCGGGCTGCCCGAGCTGCGGCACCCGATGGTCGGTGAGGTTCCGGCACCGACCCTGCTGCTGCTCGGAGGATTGCTGGCGGGGCTGCTGACCGCCGCGGTGACCCGGCCCGCGGTCCGGTGGGCCGCCGGGCGGGCCCGGCAACGGGCGCAGGCGCGGCTGACCGGGGCGGTGGGCGCCGTCGCTGACGAGTACGTTCTCGCGCCGGTACGCGCGGTGATCGCCGCGCACGCCGACGCGCGGACCGTCCTGGAGGTCGCCCGACACCGGTGACCCGAGCGAGCCCGGCGCGGGTGACCCGAGCGAGCCCGGCGCGGGTGACCCGAGCGAGCCCGGCAGCGCAACGCACGGCCCGCTCACCGCGTGACCGGGCGGCGGGCGGCGTAGGGTCGGGTCATGGCCACGCCACAGACCCCCTACGAGGCGGTGCTGCACGCCGCCCGCGACGTGACCAAGCTCGACTCGGCTCTCGACGCGGAAATGCTCGGCGCGGCACTGCTGGGCAGCGTGTACGAGATCGCCGAAACCGATCGCGAGGCGGCGGTACGGGAGTTCGTCGCCGGTTTCCTCGCGGCCACCACGCGCCGCCGGGCCGCCGCGGCGACCACCGTACGCGCGATCTTCGCGGCCCTGGTGCCGGACGCGACAGGCGCGGATCGGGTCCGCCCCGGCGCCACCGCACCCGCCTGGTCGGGTCAGCTCGGCCGGGTGCACCTCACCGGCAGCTGGGCGTACGGCGACGTCTACGGCGATCAGACGTCGTACCTGGCCACCTTCGCCTATGACGACGACACGGGCGGGCCGGAGCACGCGCTGGTGGCGCTTGTCGACCACAACATCGGCATCACCAAGGACATCTTCGTCGGCGGACCGGCCGCCATGATCCTCGACCAGGTGCGGCAGCTGTGCGCCACCGACGAGCTGACTTGGTTCCGTGCGGAGGACCCGACCCGGGTACGCAGTGAGGTGAGCCGGCACCTGGCCGTCACCGACCAGCTGGGGCAGTTGCCCGGAGCGAGTTCACTGGCCACGGATCGCGCGCTGGTCGGGGCCAGGTTGGCGGTGCTGCCCGCCGCGACCGCAGCCCCGCCGCCGGTCGACGACGACCCCCTGCCGGACGCCGAGCGGGCCGAGGAGATCCGGCGTTTCCTGGCGTCGCCCGAGGCGGCTCGGGCCGGACTGGACACCGTGGACGATGCGGAGCTGGCCTCCCTGCACTTCTGCCTGGGCCTGCTGCTGGATCACGCGGTGAGCTTCTCGGACGCCGATCCGCTGCGCTGGAGTCCCACGGTGGCCGGGCTCTTCCTGCTCGACTGGGTGCACCGGCGGGCCGTACTGGACATGGACGATGCGGCGATGCTGCCCCGGGTGCTGCGCGCCTGGGCCGCGTACGCTGCCCGTCGGCGCGGGTTGTCCGCGTCGGCGGCGGCCCGGACCGACACCGCGATCGAGGAGATGGTGCCGGAGTTCGTCCGGCTCTACGCCACCGGCGAGCGGCGCAGCCCGGCGACCGCCGCCGTAGCCCAGTTGATGGCCGACGGCGTCGACCCGGACGACCCGGCCGCCCTCGACGCCTGGATCGACGCGAACCGGCACCGGCTCACCGACGACGACTGAGCGGTCAGCGCGGCGGAGCCGGCACCTGGCGGGTCGGGTGGACCGGCTCGCCCGGCTCCGCCGACGGCTCGGGTTCGACGGACACACTCGGCTCCGCCGACATGCTCGCGGACGGCTCGGGCTCGGGTTCCGGCTCCGGCTCGGGTTCTGGCTCCGGCTCCGGCTCCGGCTCCGCCGAGGGCTCGGGTTCGACGGAGGCGGTCGGTGCCACGGACCCGGTCGGCTCAGGAGAGGGCGTCGGCGAGGGCGTACCGGCGGCGTGACCGACGTGACGGTGGGCACCGGGGTGGGCCCGCCCGCTACCGGCTCGACGGAAGGCACGACCGGCCCCGCCGAGGGCACCCGCGGCCCAGCGGCCGGCGCAGTGCCCCGGGGCGGCGGGATGACCACCGGGCCGATCGAGGGCGTCGGGATGAACGGGGTGCTGCCGTCCGGCAGCGCGGTGCTGCCCACCGTCGCCGAACCGGTGCTGATCGCGGCCAGGACCGGCATCGAGGCGGTGCCGGCCAGCAGCGCCACCGTAAGCAGGTAGCCCCGGGAAGGACCGGTGGTCCGGGTGGCCCGGTGCACACCCACCACCCGGCGGTAGTCGCCGGCTGCCCGGTGCCGGCCCAGGCTCGCCGCCCCGGGAGCATCACCTGGATCGAACACCTCGCACTCCTCGTCGTCGCCCTGAGCGGGACCGTCGGGTGCGGCCCGGCGGACCACCGGAGTGAGACGGGGCCCGCCCGAACAGCCTGAGTCAGTCACTCTGCGTAGGCAAACCCCACGCCGCGTGTCGCCACGCGCATCTGCCCGAATGGTGATTAAAGGTAACCAATCGGTCGCGCGTCGGTGCACGGGACAGTCCGGCATTTCGGGTAACGAAGCGGGCCGGTTCCGAGGTGCGGGGCAGGCGGACTGTGGGACGCCTCACCCCTGATGCGAATATGGAGCCACGACGGCAACGCAGCCGCGACCTCCGCGCACCCACGCGGCAGGCACGACTGGGCGCCGGCGCTCCCGAACCGGGTTCGGCCATGAATCCGGCTCACGCCGCGCGGCAACCCCCACCGGGGCTAGGCGCGGCCGCCAGGAACCGATCCCGGCACCAGCCGGGGCCGGCGTACGAGTCGCGCGGCCGGGTGACCCCCCGGTGCCGACGCAGACACGACAGGGAGAGACGGATGGCAAAGGGCGACCCCGGGGCCAGCACCCGCGGCCGGCGAGCCGCACCCCGATCCAGGAAGGCCGTGACCGGCGATCCGGAGCTGGTGCAGTTGCTCACCCCGGCCGGTGAGCGGATCGAGAGCGTGACCGGCCCGGACGGCACCGTGTACCGCGTCGACTTCACCGACGAGGAGTACCGCGGTCTCTACCGCGACCTGGTGCTCGTGCGGAAGTTGGATGCCGAGGCCACCGCGCTGCAACGACAGGGCGAGCTGGGCCTCTGGGCCAGTCTGCTGGGTCAGGAGGCCGCTCAGGTGGGTTCCGGCCGGGCGCTGCGCGCACAGGACATGGCCTTCCCGACCTACCGCGAGCACGGTGTCCTCTACTGCCGCGGCATCGACCCGATCATGCCGCTGGGCCTGTTCCGCGGCGTCGACCAGGGCGGCTGGGACCCGAACGAGTTCAAGTTCAACATGTACACGATCGTGATCGGGGCGCAGACCCTGCACGCGACCGGATACGCCATGGGCGTCACCATGGACGGCAAGACCGGTGGCGAGGACGGCGAGGCGGTGATCGCCTACTTCGGCGACGGCGCCACCAGCCAGGGCGACGTCAACGAGGCCTTCGTCTGGGCCAGCGTCTTCAACGCCCCACTCGTCTTCTTCTGCCAGAACAACCAGTACGCCATCTCCGAGCCGTTGGAACGGCAGACCCGGGTCCCGCTCTACCGGCGGGCCGCCGGCTTCGGCTTCCCCGGCATCCGGGTGGACGGCAACGACGTGCTGGCCACGTACGCGGTGACCCGGCACGCGCTGGACAACGCCCGGCACGGCCAGGGCCCGAGCCTGATCGAGGCGTACACGTACCGGATGGGCGCGCACACCACCTCCGACGACCCGACCCGCTACCGCATCGCCAGCGAGGTGGAGGCGTGGCAGGCGAAGGACCCGATCGCCCGGGTGAAGGCGTTCCTGGAGCGGGAGAAGATCGCCGACGCCGGCTTCTTCGCCGAGGTCGACGAGCAGGCCCGCCGGGAGGCGGTCGACCTGCGCGAGCGGGTGCTGGAGATGCCCAACCCCGAGCCGGTCACCATGTTCGACCACGTCTACCCCAACGGGTCACCGCTGCTGGACCAGCAGCGCGCGCAGTTCAGCCGGTACCTGGAGTCGTTCGAGGGGAGCGCGCACTGATGGCCACGGAGACGCTCACCCTCGGCAAGGCCCTCAACATCGGCCTGCGCAAGGCCCTGGAGAACGACCCGAAGGTCGTCATCATGGGCGAGGACGTCGGCAAGCTCGGCGGCGTCTTCCGGATCACCGACGGCCTCCAGAAGGACTTCGGTGACCAGCGGGTCATCGACACCCCGCTGGCCGAATCCGGCATCATCGGCACCGCGGTGGGCCTGGCCATCCGTGGCTACCGGCCGGTCTGCGAGATCCAGTTCGACGGCTTCGTCTACCCGGCGTACGACCAGATCGTGTCGCAGGTGGCGAAGATGCACTACCGCTCGGGCGGCAAGCTGAGAATTCCGATGGTCATCCGGATCCCGTTCGGTGGCGGCATCGGCGCGGTGGAGCACCACTCCGAGTCCCCGGAGGCGTACTTCGCGCACACCGCCGGGTTGAAGGTGGTCTCCTGCGCCAACCCGCAGGACGCGTACGTGATGATCCAGCAGGCGATCGCCTCGGACGACCCGATCGTGTTCCTGGAGCCGAAGCGGCGTTACTGGGAGAAGGGCCAGGTCGACCTGGACGCCCCGCTGGCCGAGGCGTACCCCCTGCACTCGGCCCGGGTCGCCCGGCCCGGCACGGACGCCACCGTGCTGGCGTACGGCCCGATGGTGCGTACCTGCCTGGACGCGGCGACCGCCGCCGCCGAGGACGGCCGCGACCTGGAGGTCATCGACCTGCGTACGCTCTCCCCGCTGGACCTCGGCGTGGTGTACGACTCGGTGCGGCGCACCGGCCGCGCGGTGGTGGTGCACGAGGCCCCCTCCAACGTGGGTCTGGGCGCGGAGATCGCGGCACGGATCACCGAGGAGTGCTTCTACTCACTCGAGTCGCCGGTGCTGCGGGTGACCGGCTTCGACACCCCCTACCCGGCCGCCCGGGTGGAGGAGGAGTACCTTCCCGACCTCGACCGGGTGCTCGACGCCGTCGACCGCACCTTCGGCTGGTGAGCGGCATGTCCCGGATCAAGGAGTTCAACCTGCCCGACCTGGGTGAGGGGTTGACCGAGGGCGAGATCCTGGCCTGGCTGGTCAAGGTGGGCGACACCATCGAGCTGAACCAGCCGATCGTCGAGGTGGAGACGGCCAAGGCGGCCGTGGAGATCCCGGCCAAGTGGGCCGGTCAGGTCCAGGCGATCTTCCATCCGGAAGGCACCACTGTCGAGGTCGGCACCCCGATCATCGCGATCGACACCGACCCGGGCGCCGGTCCGATCGAGAAGTCTGCCGCCAACCTGCCCACCCCCTCGGCAGCCGCGCTGGCCGCCGTAGAGGTGGCACCCGCCGAGGGCATGGTCGAGCCGGGGCTGATCGGCGGCCCCGCACCGGGTGGCCGGACCGCCGTCCTGGTCGGCTACGGCCCCCGGACCACCGCGGCCAAACGCCGTCCCCGTAAGAACAGCGCCCCAGCCCAGACAACCGTCATACCGGCTCCGACTCATGCGGGGCCCGCACCGGCTCCGGCCGCGCCGACAGCAGCTCCGGCCGCGCCGACAGCGGTTCCGGCTGCGCCGGTGGTTCCGGCCGCGCCGGTGGTGAACGGCAACGGTCGCGTCGGCGGGCCGGTGCTGGCCAAGCCGCCGGTACGCAAGCTCGCCAAGGATCTCGGCGTCGACCTGCGCACGCTCACTGGGTCGGGGCCGCTCGGCTCGATCACCAGGGAGGACGTACATCGGGCGGGGTCGGCACCGACGGTGGCCGAACCGCTGGCGGCCGCCGCGCCGGCCAGCTCCGCCGCGAGCTTCGGCGCCGACCGCGAGCAGCGCATCCCGGTCAAGGGGGTACGCAAGCTCACCGCCGAGAACATGTCCCGTTCGGCGTTCACCGCGCCGCACGTCACCGAGTTCCTCACCGTCGACGTGACCCGGGCGATGAAGGCCCTGGACCGGCTGCGTGGGCGACGGGAGTGGCGCGACGTACGCGTCTCACCGCTGCTGTTGGTGGCGAAGGCGGTGCTGCTGGCGGTCAAGCGCCACCCGATGGTGAACTCCACCTGGGCCGGTGACGAGATCGTCGTCAAGGAGTACGTCAACCTGGGCATCGCGGCAGCCACCGAACGCGGCCTGATCGTGCCGAACATCAAGGATGCCGGCCAACTCACGCTGCGTGAGTTGGCGGACGCGCTGACCGGTCTGGTGCAGACCGCCAAGGCCGGTAAGACCTCGCCGGCCGACATGTCCGGCGGCACCCTGACCATCACCAATGTCGGAGTGTTCGGGGTGGACACCGGCACGCCGATCCTGCCTCCGGGGGAGTCGGCGATCCTGGCCTTCGGCGCGGTTCGCGAACAGCCCTGGGTGCACAAGGGCAAGGTCAAGCCGCGGTTGGTCACCACGCTCGCACTCTCCTTTGACCATCGCATCATCGACGGTGAGCTGGGCTCGAAGTTCCTGCGTGACGTGGGTGATTTCCTCACCGATCCGGAGGCGGCGCTGCTCGCCTGGACCTGACGTACGGCCGCGACGGCCGGTGTGCTGACGGGTTGACGCCCGGCACACCGGCCGTTGCCGTTCACGACGAAGAAAGCTCCCGGACACCCGGCAGTGGACCTACGATTCTTAGGCTGGTGGCGCAGCTCACCTAATAATCGCTGGATGCTGGCAGGGGTTTGCGGTTTAATGGAGGCACCGGCAGGTCGACAACCGAATAGCCAGGAGGAGAGACCACCATGAGCATGATCGAGCGAATCCGGAACCGCCGCGACGCCAACCGCCGCGCCCGCGCCATCGAGCGGGCCCTGCGCTCCGCCAGTTCGCCCGCGGTCCGTGACGAGATCCTCGCCATCGCCCAGCGTCACATGCACTGACGCCACCGAACCTTGTTCGCCTCCTCCAGATCGACGACCCGTCCGGGCCACCGGGCGGGTCGTCGGCGTTCGCGCGTGGGCGGCTGACACCGGGATACCGCCCCGCCGCAGCGCCCGGTACGGTGGGCTTCGGTCGTCGTCCACAGTCGGGGACGGGTCGAGACGATAGAAGCATCTCGACACCACCCGGCGACGGAAAGTGACGATCGATGCTCCCCGGGAGCCCACCGGTGGCCACCGGGATACGGTGCGGGGAGCCGGCACGGCCGGCTCGCCCTACCGAGACCATCGGCGACGGCGGCCGACATGTGATGGAGGAGGCGCACGCATGACGTCCGAGGGCCCGCACCGCCCTGGCCAGGAGCCGGACGAGGTGCCGCCGGGCGGCGGCGGACCGGCGCCGTACGGCGACCGACCGGCTCAGCAGGACAACGGGTATGGCGCAACCGCCCCCGACCTGGGCTGGGCTCCCGCACCACCCCCACGGTCCGACACAGGCACACCCGCCTGGGCGAACCAGCAGAGCGCGCCGTGGGGCAGCGCCCAGGTGACCCGGCAGGCGGAGTCCCCGGCCCCCGGCACCTGGGAGCAGCCCGGCGGCAACCAGCCGTCCTGGGCGCCCCAGCCTGAGCAGTCCGGTCAGTCCTGGCCGCCCGCCACACCTTCCGCACCGTCCGCATCGGACCAGCCGGCATGGGCCTCCGCTGGGCAGGACCACTCGGCCCGGACCGAAACCACCACCCCGGACGCGCCGCAGCCACCAGAATGGACGCCGCACCAGCCCGGAAGCTGGGCCGGCGGACAACCGACGTCCGGCCAGTCCGGACCGGGTTGGACCGACGGGCAGCCAGCGTCTGCCCAGACCGGACCGGCTTGGGCCGACGGACAGTCCGCCTCCGCCCAGACCGGACCGGGTTGGACCGACGGGCAGCCAGCGTCTGCCCAGACCGGACCGGCTTGGGCCGACGGGCAGCCCGCCTCCGCCCAGCCCGCCGCGGCCTGGGCGAACAACCCGCAGCCGGAGTGGTCCTCCGCGCCGCAGGCCGAGCAGCAGACGCCGAGTTGGGCCACCGCGTCGAGCAGTCCCGAGGCGGCTCAACCCGCATGGGCGCCCACCGACCAGCCCGCCAGGCCCGAATGGGCGCCCACCGACCAGCCCGCACTAGAGCGCACCGCACCGGCGGCTCGGGCCACGGCGCAGGTGCCTCAGCCGAATGCGGTACCGCCGCAACGGCAGCCCAGCGACGATTCGACTCGGTCCGGTGGGTGGCAGACCGAACAGCAGGAACAGCCTGGATGGGCCACCGGGCAGCGGTCGGAGGCCGCTGCTGGCGGCTGGGCCGGCGACCAGCAACCGGCCGAGAGTCGGCCAGGCGGCGGCGACCGCCCGGCGCAACCGGACTGGGCCACGCCACAGCCGGCTGAGTCGGCCGGTTGGGCCAGTGGTGGTGCCGGCGGGGCCGACGCGGGCTGGTAGATCGGGCCGTCCCCGGCATCTCGCCTGCCAACATGGTGCCGTTGCCGCCCCAGGAGCAGCGGGTACCGGGCGCAAGCCTGGCCGCCACGCCACCGACCGACTACGCTGCGCCGGCCGCCTTCCCCGGTGACCAGGCCGGACCGGGAGCGCGTCCCGGCACCGACCAGCCCGCCGGTGGCATGGGCTGGGGACAGCCCGAGTCGCGCCCCGACGAGCCGCAGCCGCCGGCCATCCCGGCACCGCGTACCTCCCCGGAGTCGGTCGGCCGGGCGACCCCTGCGGCGAACGCCGCCAGCGGCGTCTCGGCGAGCGCGTCGGTGCCGTTGGCCAGCCGGGTGACGCCCCCGACCGACCAGGCGGCGCTGCCGGCGGGTTCGCCACCGCCGCAGCCCCGGGTGTACGGACGGCCCGCCCAGCCCGAACAACCGGCAGAACCGGCCCAGGAGCGGGAGGAGCAGGCTCCGGCCCTCCCGTTCGACCAGGGCCAGGGAACCCGGTTCGACCAGGCCCAGGGACCCCGGTTCGACCAGGCCCAGGGACCCCGGTTCGACCAGGCCCAGGGACCTCGGTTCGACCAGGGCCAGGACCCGCGCTTCGGCGAGCGGGACCGGCCGGACGCCTTCGCGGCGGCCCCCGCCTCGCCGGCCGCGCCACCGGCATTCCCGCCGGCACTGCCCACCTTCGCCGACGCTCCGCCGACCAACCGGCCGATGAACGGTGTCAAGCCGCACGCCGAGCCGGAACGGGCGGCCGACCCGTTCGGTCCGCCGGGCGGCGACCGCTTCGGCGGCCCCGGCGCCGGATCGTTCGGCGGCACTGGTGGTGGTGACCCCTTCGGTGGCCCTGGTGGGGATCGGTTCGGCGGCCCCGGCGGTGACCCCTTCGGCGGGCCGGGCGGCGGGTCCTTCGGTGGCCCGGCCGAGCGTCCCGGCGGGGGCTACGCTCCCGCTGGTCGGCCGGAACCGGCCGACCACACCGCGGCGTTCGCACCCCAGCAGCCCGGCCAGCCATGGAGCCCGAGTACGCCCGGGGGCGAGCCGTCCCAGGACCGCTTCGACTCCTTCAAGCCGGTCGCCGAACCGGCGCCGGACGCCCCGGCGCCGAAGGTACGCAACGGGCGGGTGCTCGCTGCGGTGCTGGTGGCCGCGGTGCTCATCCTCGCCATCCCACTCGGCCTGCTGCTGCTGCTCGGCAAGGTCGGTGCCTCCGACGAGGCGGGTGTCTTCAACCCGGCGGTCGGCTCCTGCGTCAAGCGCTCCGGCGACAGCGCGGTGGTCGCCGACTGCGGTGAGCCAGAGGCGTTCACGGTGGTGTCCAAGGTCGAGTCCAAGGACAAGTGCCCGGATCCGGCGCTGCCGGTGGTCGAGCTTCGCGGCAACGCGGCCCAGCCGGTGCTCTGCCTGAAGGCTGCCGCCAGCTGAGCCCAACCGGTCCTTTGCGGCGGGTCCACGGGCAACCGTGGGCCCGCCGTTTCAGGTCCGTGGCGAGAGAGCCCGGCACAACGGCTCCGGCCCAGGGCGGTTGCCCTGGGCCGGAGTGGTGGTGGTACGAGGTCTTACCGATCAGACGAAGTTCACGTCGCTACACCACATGTAGGCCTGGTCGAGGTGCGACGCCTGCCAGATGACGAAGACGATGTGGTGTCCGGTGTAGCCGGAGGTGGAGACGTTGAACGAGATGTTCTGTGCCGGCGCGTAGCGCCCGGTCTGCGTGATGAAGTCGAGGTTTCCCCAGCCGAGGCGCTGGGTGGCCGGGTTGAACCCCTGCTTGCTGACGTACACCCGGAAGTAGTCAGCACCGTGGCTGGCCTGGTCGTACAGCTGGACCGTGAAGTTCCGGCTGATGTTCGTGGTCTTCCACGCGCCGGGCTGGTTCAGGCTGTTGTTCCGGGACAGGCCGTTGCTGCACAGTTGCCCGTCGGGGGTCCGGGCCTGGAACTGGCCGCCCAGGCCGTCGCGCAGGGCACTCATCCAGTTCCACATGGTGTCCGGGTTGGCCTGGAACGCCTGCCAGCACATCGGATCCTGCTGCTGCATGGTCGGGCTCATGTGGTTGCTGCCCCAGGTCTGCCAGCACTTGTAGGCGCGGGTGCCTGGGCTGACGATGGTGCCGTGGGCTTGGGCCGCGCCGGTCCAGGGCAGCACCCCGACCATCATGGTGAGCGCCAGGACAAGCGCCTGAAGCGAGCGGCGGACGACTGGCCGGGATGCCCGGCCGGATTGATCAAGCTTCTGTGAACGCACTGTTCATCCTCCTTGGGCGTTCCGGACGGATTGGGAGCGCTTCCAAGCAGAGGATTGCATCGATGGGTCAAGACATCAATATGTTTCGATGAAGTTTCGGTTATTGGCACCACCCGCCCGGGACCGACCGATTAGCTCCTTCATAGCCCGTGTGAGGCATCTGCGACCACCCCTGACGAGCGCCTCCCTTAGCCGCTGGGGTGGCGCGGGCCCGAGGCAGCACTTTCCCCGAAGATGCCGGTGGGACGCGGGCCCGAGGCAGCACTTTCCCCGAAGTTGCTTGCCGGCAAGGGTGCGCGAACCAGAGCGCCCGCCCCCGACGAGGGGGCGGGCGCTCTCGGATGTCTCGGTCAGGCTCGCTCGGCGACCTGGGCCACGAAGGCACGCCACGCGGCCGGGACGAAGGCCAGCGCCGGACCGGCCGGATCCTTCGAGTCGCGTACGCCAACGACGCCGGGAAGGTTGTCGGCAACCTCGACGCAAGCCCCGCCGTTGCTGCCGCTCTTGCTGCTCTTGCGCCACTGCGCGCCGGTCATGTCCATGATGCTGCCGCTTTCCTGACGAGGTCGAGGGACTGCGCCCAGGGTAAGGCTTCCCCCACTATCCGCGCCCAACAGTGTTCCAGCGTAGATATTTCGGTCGCGTCTTCCGTGATGTGTGCCCTGACCTGGTCGTCCAGGTGCGCCATCCTTGCACCGTCTGGCATCTCGGCGAGGATGAACGGGCCGTTCATCCCGAGATACATGGGCGTGTCGCGGGGGACAATGTGCAACTGGACGCCTGGCAGTTCGGCGCACGCCGCAAGGTGCTCGCATTGCTCACGCATCAGCGCCCCGTCACGCCCGACGCGCCGCTGAAGCACCGCTTCGTCGAGCACGGCGACAACCAGCGGGGGCCGCGACCGGTGAAGAATCTCCTGCCGCTGTATCCGCACTGAGACTAGTTCGTTTATCTCATCGGGGCCGAGGTTCGTCATGGTGAGCGTCGCCCTCGCGTACGCCTCCGTCTGGAAGAGACCGGGCACCCAAGCCAGCTCGAACCAACGCAGAGCCACCGCTTCGCGCTCAGTGTCGGTCCAGACCCGGAACCAGGCCGGCTCGCGGCGCTTCAGCACGTCCGGCCACAGGTCCCCTACGTCCCGCCTGAGCAGCGCGGCGACGCGGGAACGGTGGCGGGGCCGAGGCACCCGTCCGGGGTTGACCCAACGCTGTGCTGTCTTCGGGTCAACTCCTATCTGACCTGCAAGACTGTCCGCCGTCTCGCCTGCCTCCGCCATCGCGGCGATGAGTCCGTGATTCACAGCGCCTCCTGAATGGACGTCCAGTGCGTTCGTTGACCCTAACGAACGCTGTGTATCGGTCCCAACACATTGGGCAAGGTGGTTTCAGGCGGCACCCGCGGGCCGGACTCGCACCCCCGCGGATGTTCGCAGAGGGGGCCGCCCTGGCGTTCTGGGGTGTCGGGGCGGCCCCCTTTCCACAGCCGCGCAGAGGGAGGTCGTACCGTGCCCGTGCCGAAAACCGCGAATTCCGCTCCCGCCTCCCGCTGGTCCCCGCCCGGCGCGGCTCCCCCACCGGGCGCTCCGCGCAGCGACGGCACACCCCGGGTCGCCCCTGGTTTGTACTGGCTGACCCGCACGGCGTCGGTGCAGTTCACCAAACCGATCATGGTCCGGGTGATTCGTGAGCTGACGGACCGGCCTACGTACTACGGGTGGGCGTGGATTTCCTGCTATCAGCTCGACAAGCGAGGCGAGGCGATCGAGCGCCGCGAGCTGTTCGTCATGCCGGAGGGTATGCGCCGGATGAACGACCCAGCCCCGCGCCGCACATCGCCTCAACGCGACGTGAGGGCGGCGCGATGAGCGCGCCGCAGCCGAGGGAGCACCTGCCCTCGCGGCCGACATGGCGGTGCCACGCGTGCGGCGCGCCCTGGCCGTGTGGTCCGGCCAAGGCACGGCTACTGGCCGAATATCGCGGCAACATTCCGGCGCTCATGGTCTACCTGGTGGCGCAGCGCGAGGAGGCGGCCGAGCAACTGGCCGAGTTGACCTCTGCCGAACGGCCGGGGGAGCTGCACCGGCGCTTCACTGACTGGGTGCCGGTCCGGTCGGCACGGTAGACACCGTACACCTCTCCCATCTCCCCGCCAGGCAGGCTGGCGTCTGCTGGTAGGGCACGATGGGGGTCATGAGTGCACGTGTGCGCGCCCCTGAGCTGCGGGGCCGGGCCTGGCTGAACACCGGTGGACGGCAGCTGACGCTCGCCGATCTCCGGGGCAAGATCGCCATCGCCGATTTTTGGACCTTCTGCTGCATCAACTGCCTGCACGTGCTGGACGAGCTGCGCCCGATCGAGGAGAAGTACGCCGACGTGCTCGTGGTTATCGGCGTACATTCGCCGAAGTTCGAGCACGAGAAGGACCCGGACGCGCTGGCCGCCGCCGTCGAACGGTACGGCGTGCACCACCCCGTACTCGATGATCCTGAGCTGGACATGTGGCAGCAGTACGCGGCCCGCGCCTGGCCGACCCTCGCGGTGATCGACCCCGAGGGGTACGTGGTGGCCACGATGGCCGGCGAGGGCCACGCCGAAGGGCTGGTCCGGCTGATCGACGACCTCATCGCCACCCACGAGGCAAAGGGCACGCTGCACCGGGGCGACGGCCCGTACGTCCCACCCGCCGAGCCGCAGACCACCCTGCGCTTCCCCGGCAAGGCGGTGGCCCTGCCCGACGGTGGTCTGCTGGTCTCCGACTCGGCCCGGCACCGTCTGGTCGAACTCGCCGCCGACGGCGAGACGGTCCTCCGCGCGATCGGCACCGGCAGCCGCGGCCGGGCCGATGGGGCCGCCGACGTCGCCACCTTCTCCGAACCGCAGGGGTTGTGCCTGCTCCCGGCGCACGTCGCCGAGGTGGCCGGCTATCACCTGGTGGTCGCCGACACCGTCAACCACCTGCTGCGGGGCGTACGGCTGGACACCGGTGAGGTGGTGACCGTGGCCGGCACCGGTCGGCAGTGGCGCTCCACGGTCGACGACCACGCGCACGACTCGCTCTCCATCGACCTCTCCTCCCCCTGGGATCTGGCCTGGTACGACGACAAGGTCATCGTCGCCATGGCCGGGATTCACCAGTTGTGGTGGTTCGACCCCATCAAGCGCACCACCGGGATGTACGCCGGCACGACAGTCGAGGCGTTGCGGGACGGGCCGCTGGCGCAGGCGTGGCTGGCCCAGCCCTCCGGGCTCGCCGTCTCCGCCGACGGTGCCCGACTCTGGGTCGCCGACAGCGAGACCAGCGCCATCAGGTACGTCGAGGACGGCGTCATGGGCACCGCCGTCGGCCAGGGCCTCTTCGACTTCGGCCACGTGGACGGGTCGGCGGCACAGGCGTTGTTGCAGCACCCGCTCGGTGTCTGCGCGCTGCCGGACGGCTCCGTGCTGATCGCCGACACGTACAACGGTGCTGTTCGTCGCTACGACCCGGCGAGCGACCAGGTCTCGACGGTGGCCGCCGGCCTGGGCGAGCCGAGCGACCTGGTGCTCACCGCGGACGGGGCGGTGCTGGTGGTGGAGTCCACCGCGCACCGGGTGACCCGGCTGGCACCGGGTGCGCTCTCGGCGGCCGGCGCGGCGACCGTCGACGGTCCTCGGCACCGTACCGAACGCAAGCCGACCGAGCTGGCCGCCGGTGAGGTCGTGCTGGACGTCGTCTTCACCCCGGCGCCGGGGCAGAAGCTGGACGAGACGTACGGGCCCTCCACCCGCCTGGTGGTCTCCGCGTCACCGCCTGAGCTGCTGGTCGAGGGGGCGGGCACCGGCACCGAACTGTCCCGCCGACTGGTGGTCGACGGCGCGGTGCCCGGCGGCGTGCTTCAGGTGACCGCCCAGGCGGCTACCTGCGACGCCGACGTGGCGCACGCGGCCTGCCACCTGACCCGGCAGGACTGGGGTGTCCCGGTACGCGTCGCCGCGGACGGCGTGGCTCGCCTCCCCCTGGTCCTGCGCGGCCTGGACGCCGGCTGAGCGCACCTGGCTCGGTGTTAATAGGGGGCCCTTCCTATACACGAGGCGTTAACAGGGGGCCCCTCCTTAAAAAGCAGCTAGCGGTACGTCGGCGTCGATGAGGGCGGCGCGGACGAGTTCGGCGGCGGCCACCGCGCCGGGGCTGTCCCCGTGCAGACAGATGGACTCCACCGGGCAGGAGACGACGCTGCCGTCCACGGCGGTTACGCGCTGCTCGGTGGCCATTCGTACGGCCTGGCGGGCCACCTGTCGTGGGTCGGTGACCAGGGCGTCGGGCGAGGAGCGGGGCACCAGCCGTCCGTTGGGCAGGTAGTTGCGGTCGGCGAATCCCTCGGCCACCACCCGCAGCCCGGCACCGTGCGCGAGTTGGGCCAGCACCGACCCGGGCGGGCAGAGCACGGGCAGCTCGTGGTCGAAGTCCTCGATCGCGGCGACCACCGCCGCCGCCTGCACCTCGTCGACGGCGGCGGCGTGGTAGAGCGCGCCGTGCGGCTTGAGGTAGCGGACCCGGGTGCGGTACGCCCGGCAGAACGCGTTGAGCGCGCCCAACTGGTACAGCACCTCGTCGCGCAGCTCCGCGAAGTCGTACGCGATGTGCCGCCGACCGAAGCCGGCGAGGTCCCGGTAGCCGACCTGGGCGCCGACGGCGACCTGCCGCTGCGCGGCGGCGGCGCAGATCCGGCGCATGGTCAGCGGATCTCCGGCGTGGAAACCGCAGGCGACGTTTGCCGAGGTGATCAGGTCCAGCAGCGCCTCGTCGTCACCGAGCTGCCAGACACCGAATCCCTCACCGAGATCAGCGTTGAGGTCCATGAAACCTGACGGTAGTGCCTGGGCGGGCCTGCGCGAGCGGGGTCACGTCGTCCACCACGGCGACGACGGGATACCCACCGGTGGCGGGGTGGTCGGCGAGGAAGATCAACGGTTGGCCGTCCGCCGGCACCTGCACCGCGCCGAGGACCAGCCCCTCGCTCGGCAGTTCCCCGGTCACCGCGCGGGGTAGCGGCGCGCCGACCAGTCGCGCGCCGACCCGGTTGCTCACCGGACTCACCTGGTACGCCGTGCCGAGGAGCAGGTCCAGCGCGGCCGGGGTGAACCAGTCGTGTCGGGGGCCGAGTCGGATGGTGAGGTGCAGTTGCGTCGGGAGCGGGACCGGCACGGTGATGTCGACTGGTGCGGGTGGACCGGTCGGGACGCCCAGCGGCAGCAGGTCGCCGTCGCGCAGCGGTGCCGGGCCGAGGCCGGACAGCGTGTCGGTGGACCGGCTGCCCAGCACCGGCTCGACGGCGATTCCGCCGGCCACCGCGATCCAGCAGCGCAGGCCCCGTCGGGCGGGACCGATTCGCAGCGTCGTCCCGGCTGGTACGGCCAGCGGCCGGCCGGTGTCGCCGGGGCGGTCGCCGACCCGCACGTCGACGTCGGCACCCACCACGGCGACAGTGGTGGCCCGGGTCGGCCGCAGCGCACAGCCGGTCAGGGTGATCTCCAGGCCGGCGGCGGACTCCGGGTTGCCGACCAGCCGGTTCGCCAACCGCAACGCCCCCGGGTCCAGCGCCCCGGAGCGCGGCACCCCGAGGTGCGCCCAGCCGGCACGTCCCAGATCCTGCACCGTGCTCAGCGCCCCGGCCCGGATCACCTCGACGGTCATGCCGGCACCAGCCGGACCCGGGTGCCGGGGGTGAGGCGGGC
>NZ_POTX01000064.1 GCF_003236305.1 Micromonospora endophytica
GTCGCGGCGGGAGCCGGTGGGGCGGGCGACGAGGAGGCGGCCGGCGTACGCGGATCCACCGCGGTCGCCACCTCCTTGAGGTCGTTGTGCACATGCGTGACGTCCGCGCGCAGGTCGTCGTAGATGCCCTGCAACGGCTTCCGGATCGCCTGCTCGTCCTCCTCGGTGAGCAGGTGCTTGCGGATGAACGCCTTGGGGTGCAGGTCCTCGAGCTGGATGTCGGTGCCGAGTTCCTTGCTGAGGTCGGTGGTGGCGTTACGGGCCATGGTGCGCAGATTGCGGACCATGCGCAGCCCGTCGGCGATCACCGCCGGCAGCCGGTCGCCGAAGATCAGCAACGCCAGCAGCAGCAGCGCACCGACCTCCCACACGTTCAGGTTCTCGAACACGCTGGGCCTCCTCCCGGCTACCGCAGCCAGAGTACGCACGTAGACGGCCAACCCAGAAGAGGGTGAGCGGTCACTTCACATCCGCGGCGAGGGTCACGGAGGCGTTCTGCCGGTCGGAGCCCCGGCGGTACTCGACTGTCACCACCGAGCCGGGAGCGTACTTGCGGACCAGGGCGATCAGGTCGGTCGGCTCGCTCATCGGGCGGCCGTTGAGCCTCAGGATCACGTCACCGGCCTCAAGTCCGGCACCGGCCGCCGGGCCAGCCGGCTCCACCGCGACGAGGCGTACGCCCTCGCCACCGGTGCCCGAACCGGCCCCGCCCACCTGGGCGCCGATCACCGTACGGCGGGCCTTGCCGGTGCCGATGATGTCCTGGGTGATCCGTTTGGCCTGATTGATCGGGATGGCGAAGGCGAGACCGATGTTGCCCGCCTCCTGACCGTCCGCCACCAGGGACTTGATCGTGGAGTTCACCCCGATCACCCGCCCGGCCGCGTCGACCAGGGGTCCGCCCGAGTTGCCGTGGTTGACCGCGGCGTCGGTCTGGATCGCGGCGTAGTAACGCGTCGGTCCCCCGGGCTCGCCGGCCTGCATGGTCCGGTCCAGGGCGCTGACGATGCCCGCGGTGACCGTGTTGGCCAGCGACAGCGGTGAACCGATCGCCAGCACCGGATCGCCCACCGCCAGTGCGTCGGAGTCACCGAACTCGACCGGACGCAGTCCGCCCCGGGAGACCTTGATCACCGCGATGTCGGACTCCGGGTCCTGCCCCACCACCGTCGCCGAAGCCGTGCTGCCGTCGTTGAAGACCACCAAGGCCCGGCCGGTACCGCCCGCCACCACGTGATCGTTGGTGATCACATGGCCGTCGGCGCTGGCGATGAAGCCGGAGCCCTCGCTGGTGCCGCCCACCCCGGCCACCCGTACGGTCACCACGCTGGGCAGGACCCGTTCGGCGACACCGGCCAGCGACTCCGGCGGCCGTTGCGCAAGCGTGGGGGCCGCGCCGCCGGGAGCGCCGAGAACCGGCGCGGCAGCCCCGCCACGCACGGCGAAGGCGTACCCCAGGGCACCGCCGAGCATGCCGGCCAGCAGGGCGCTGATCAGCGGGATCAGCATCAGCTGGCGAAGTCCCGGCCGACCGGGCGCGTCCGGATCAGTGACCGGTTCCGGCTCGGAACCCGGTGCCGGTGCCGCCGGTATCACCACCGCTGCCGGGGCGTGCGGATCCCGCCACGGGTCGGCGAGCGCGTCGGACCACCACGGCGACGCCCCCGCCGGGCCGCCTGGTAGCGCTGCCGTGGCCGGCGGGCCGGCGGTCAGCGGTGTCCCCGCCGGACCTGCCGGTAGCGGTGACGCGGCCGGCTGGCCGCCTTGCAGCGGTGTCGCCGGCGGGTGTTGTGGCCCCGGCTGCCCCGCCGGTACGCCGTTCCCACCGGGCTGGCGCCAGTCCCAGCCGTCGGTCACTCGGTGCCTCCCACTCCGTCCCCGGTATCCACGTTCCGCGATCGGGCGCCGCCCGGGACCGGTCGACTGGATACCGCTTCCAGGATTGCACGGATGGGCCCCGTGGGGTCAGCGGTTGTCACTGCGGGTGGACCGCCCGGCTGCGCCACGAGCGGGCCGCCTCTAGAGTCACAGTGCCCACCCGCCCCGCGCATCATGCTCGCCGCCCGGAGGTGTCCCATCGCCACGGTCGCCGGTTCCGGCAGTTCGACGAACCCGGCTCTCCAGTTCGCTGAGTCGTACGCTGCCGAGGATCTTGTGCTGCGCACCGCGCGCAGCCTCGCCCGCGAAGTCGGTCTCGACGCGGTCACCCCCGGTGCGGGTGCCGCGTTGCGCCTGCTCGCCGCCGCCGGCAACGCCCGCGCGGTGGTCGAGATCGGCACCGGCACCGGAGTCAGCGGCGTCTGGCTGCTGCGCGGCATGCGTGCCGACGGAGTGCTCACCACCATCGACGTCGAGGTGGAGCACCAGCGGATCGCCCGACGCATCTTCGTCGAGGCCGGCTTCGCCGCCGGCCGGACGCGGATCATCACCGGCCGGGCGTTGGACGTGCTGCCCCGGCTCGCGGACGGCGCGTACGACCTGGTCTTCGTCGACGCCGAGGCGACCGGCTTCACCGCCTGCGTGGACGCCGCGCTGCGGTTGCTCCGCCCCGGCGGCGTACTGGTGTTCAACGGTGCCCTGGCCGGGGGCAGGATCGGCGACCCCGCGGCGCGCGACGCGGAGACGGTGACGGTGCGCGAGACGGTCAAGGCCATCCGCGAGTCGGAGCACTGGATCCCGGCGGTGCTGCCGGTGGGCGAGGGGTTGCTCGCCGCCGTCAGGTGCTGAGTCAGAGCCGTCAGGTGCTGAGTCAGGAGAGCGTGCCCAGCCAGCGCAGCAGCCCGCGTACGCCCCATCCGGTCGCGCCCCGGGTCAGCTCCGCGTCGTCCCGCTCGCACCAGGACGGCGCGGACATGTCGATGTGCAGCCACCGCTCGCGCAGATCACCGGTGAACTCCCGCAGGTAGAGCGCGGCGAGCACGGAGCCGCCGCCCTGGGTGGGGGCGCTGTGCAGGTCGGCCAGGTCGCTGCCGAGGTACTCGACGTAGTCGGTGGGCAGCGGCATCCGCCAGGCGGACTCACCGGCCGCGTCGATGGCGGCCAGCAGGTCCTTGGCGAGCTGGTCGTTGTCGCTGTAGAGGGCACCGGTACGGCTGCCCAGCGCGACCGCGTTCGCTCCGGTCAGGGTGGCCAGGTCGATGAGCAGGTCCGGCTTGAGTTCCTGCACCGCGTACGCCAGCGCGTCGGCGAGCACCAACCGGCCCTCGGCGTCGGAGTTGGTCGTCTCGCTGGTCAGGCCGCCGTAGTGCCGGATGATGTCGCCCGGACGGAAGGCGGTACCGCTGACCATGTTCTCGGCCAGCGGCGCGAGCGCGGTGACCCGGACCGGCAGCCGCAACGCCGCCGCGCCGAGGGTGGCCGCGAGGACGGCGGCGGCCCCGGCCATGTCCTTGCGCATCAGCTTCATCGCCGGCACCGGCTTGATCGAGATGCCGCCGGTGTCGAAGGTGATGCCCTTGCCGACGAGCACCACGTGGGTGCGGGCGTCGTCCGGCTGCCAGTCCAGCTCCACCAGGCGCGGGCCGCTGGCCGAGCCGGCGCCGACGGCGAGGATTCCGCCGAAACCCTCGGCCGCCAACTGCTCCGGCTCACGTACCCGCAGCCGCAGCCCGGGCACCCCCTCGGCGGCCTCGGCGATCTGGCCGGCGAACCACTCCGGGTTCTTGATCGAGGAAGGTGTGTTGGTGAGGTCGCGGGCCAGCCGGGTCAGCCGGGCAGTGGTTCGGGCCACCGCCACGGCCTGCTGGTGGGCGTCCGGGTCGGCGACCGCCAGGTCGACGCCGACCAGCGCGGGTGCCTTGTCGTCGGCGCCCAGCCGGAACCGGTACGACCCCAGCATCAGCCCTTCGACCAGGCCGCGTACCGAATCTGGCGACACACCTACCGGAAGTGCGAGTGTGACATGACTCTCATCCTTGGCGGCCCGGACCACTGCCGCTCCGGCCGACCGCCAGCCCGCCTCGTCGCCGTCGCCGATCCCCACCAGCACCAGCCGCTCGGGCACACCTCCCGGCCGGAGTTGGACGCGGATCTCACCGGCGCGGCCGGTCAGTCGGGCCAGCGGGGCCAGTGCGGCGGCCTCGTCGCCGACCCCGTCGGGCAGCGTCACGGCGGTCGGGACCGGCCCGGCCGGCACGTCGTCGGCGTCGCCCGGTCGGACAGGCAGGGCCACGGTGGCGAGCCGGTCCGGCTCGGCGGTCAGACGGATGGCGAGCACGCGGAGCCGTACCTCCTGAAGAAGATCGCGGGCGGAGCACCCGCGAAAGGTATGAAGGCCCTGAGCCACCGGCGACGCCGGTGGCTCAGGGCCAGGCCGCCCCTTGCGGTGCGACCTAGACGAAACCGTCCGCGGCGGCGAGCGTCGCCGACGGAACCGGCCTTGATCAGCCGGCGGCCGCCTTCAACGCGTCACCGAGCGCCGTCGCCTCGTCGGGAGTCATCTCGACGACGAGCCGGCCACCGCCCTCCAGCGGGACGCGCATGACGATGCCCCGGCCCTCCTTGGTGACTTCCAGCGGACCGTCGCCCGTCCGCGGCTTCATCGCCGCCATGTTGTCTCCCCTCAGACCTACACCAGGGTCGGTGGGTTGCCCCACAGCCACTTAGCCATGACCTCCCGCAACTTGCACGGGGGGTGTCGACCAACGATTTTCCCTGATGAACACCGCCGGACCCAAACTGAAGCAGCATTGATGTAACAGCATCTAGCTTATCCCGAGATGGCCTGTCACAATGTGCGGTCATGCAGGCACGGTCGGCACTCTTCGACCTGTACGGCGACCACCTCCGGCCACGGGGTGGCCGCGCACCGGTTGCCGCCCTGGTCAAGCTCCTGGCACCGCTCGGGATCGCCCCACCGGCCGTCCGCACGGCGGTCTCCCGGATGGTGCGTCAGGGTTGGCTCGAACCACTGAAGCTCGGTTCCGGACCGGGCTATTCGATCACACCAAAAGCGGCCCGCCGGCTCGACGAGGCGGCCTCCCGGATCTACCGCACCGGACGGGTTGCCTGGGACGGGCGGTTCGATCTGCTGGTGCTGGACGCGCCGAGCGCGCGCCGGGACCGCCAGCGGCTCGCCGCCAACCTGCGCTACCTCGGCTACGGCACGCTCGACGAGCAGACCTGGGTCGCCACCCGGCCCGCCGAGGACGTGGACCTGCTGCTCGACGAGGCCGGCGTACGTTTCGAACGGTTCAGTGCGGCGCACGCCGCCGGCACCCCCGGCGCGATGGGCCTGGTCCGCCGGGCCTGGGACCTGGCCGAGATCGGCCAGGCGTACGAGCGTTTCGTCGCCGAGCAGCGGGCCGCGCTGGCCGGGATCACCGTCCGCAGCGGTGACGAGGACGCCTACGCGGCCCGGTTCCGGTTGGTGCACGCGTGGCGTACCTTCCTGTTCCGGGACCCGCAGCTGCCCCCGGCGCTGCTGCCCGAACGCTGGCCCGGCGTTGCCGCGGCCAGCTTCTTCGACCGCCACGCGGCCCGGCTCCGGCCGGCCGCCGACCGGTACGTCGAGCAGTGCCTCGACGGTGGTAACCGGTTGGCCCGACAGAAGGAACCCCAGACGTGACCGAGCCGCTGCTCGTCGACCGTACCGACGCCGTCGCCACGGTGACCCTGAACCGCCCG
This sequence comes from Micromonospora endophytica, assembly GCF_003236305.1. Taxonomy (GTDB): domain Bacteria; phylum Actinomycetota; class Actinomycetes; order Mycobacteriales; family Micromonosporaceae; genus Micromonospora; species Micromonospora endophytica. Next base: position 5,626 of record NZ_POTX01000064.1, read on the forward strand.
ACGGCCATGAACGCGCTCGACGTGGCGCTGAAAGAGGCCCTGCGGGACACCCTCGCGGAGCTGGAGGCCGACCGGGGCTGCCGGGCGGTGGTGCTCGCCGGGGCCGGTGGGTCGTTCTGCGCCGGTCAGGATCTGCGCGAGCACGTGGCCACCCTGGAATCGGGCGTCGGCAAACCGCTGGACACCGTCCAGGCGCACTACAACCCCATCGCCGCCCGGCTGGCCAGCATGCCCAAGCCGGTGGTGGCCGCGGTCCGCGGCATGGCCGCCGGGGCCGGTGCCTCGCTGGCGTTCCTGGCCGACATCCGCATCGGCGGGCCCACGACCAGCTTCCTGATGGCCTTCGCCAAGGTCGGGCTCGCCGCCGACACCGGCGCATCCTGGACGCTGCCCCGGCTGGTCGGCCACGCCAAGGCCGTCGAGTTGCTGATGCTGGCCGAGCCGGTACGGGCCGAGCAGGCGCGCCGTCTGGGCCTGCTCAACCGGCTGGTCGACGACGACGAGGGCGTGTTGCCCGCCGCCCAGGACCTCGCCGCCCGGCTGGCCGCCGGCCCGACCGTGGCGTACGCGGCGATCAAGCGCCAGCTCTCCGTGGCCGATGCCGGCACCCTGGCCGACGCGCTGGCCGCCGAGGCGCAGGCGCAGGCGATCTGCGGTCGCACAAACGACCACCGGGCAGCCACGATGGCCTTCGTCAACAAGGAGAAGCCGGTGTTCGAGGGCCGCTGACGGGCACCGGCGTCAGTCGTCCTCTTCGGGGTCCTGGTTCGCCTCCGCGCCGAGCACGAAAGCCTGCATGGCCAGCTCGTCGCCGGAGGGCGAGACGAAGGCGGGCAGCTCACGCGGGCCCAACTCCTGCACGTACGCCCAGAACAGGCGGACCGCCTCGGCCGGCGAGTCGGCCTCGATCGGCAGGTCCAGGCTGACCAGCCAGGACCGTCGCTGCGGCGGCGGGCCGAGCCGGTCGACCAGCTCGCGAAACGTGCCCGGGTCGAGGGCGGTCAGCGGACCGCCGAGGGCCAGCGTGTCGGCCGGCACCGGCTCGTCGAAGGCACGTCGGGTGTACGCCACGACAAGCGTCTCGGGCCCCGGGTCGGACTGCGGATCGTCCGGGTCCTCGGGGCGTCGGACCGTCGGCGCGGCCACCCGCCCCACCGCCACCAGTCGGGGTGGTTCGTCGGCCAGCACCGCGATCTGGTCACCGGGGCGGGGCAGGCTGACATCCGCCAGCCCGGTCAGCTCCAGCGTGTCGTGGTGGACGAGCCGCTCGGCGTCGTACCGCCCGGCGGGCAGCAGCACCGCCCAGGTGCCGGCACCCTCCGCGTGACTCGCCCCGTTCACCCGTTGCGCGGTGTCGGTCGTCATGCTTCTATCCCACCACGCCCGCGCGGGCCGCAACGACGTGGCAGCCCACGAGGTGGTCGTCGACCATCCCGGTGGCCTGCATCAGCGCGTACGCCGTGGTCGGGCCGACGAACCGGAAGCCGCGCTTCTTCAGCGCCTTGGCCATCGCGGTGGAAGCATCGGTCAACGCCGGCACCTCGGCGTGGCTGGCGGGCCGGGGTCGGCCGGGCGGGGCGAAGGACCACAGCAGCGTGGACAGGCCCTCGGGCAGCTCCAGCGCGGCCCGCGCGTTGGCGATTGCCGCTTCGATCTTGGCCCGGTTGCGGACGATGCCGGCGTCGGCGAGCAGCCGGGTCACCTCGGCCTCGCCGTAGCCGGCGACGGTGGCGATCCGGAAGTCGTCGAAGGCCGCCCGGAACGCTTCCCGCTTGCGCAGAATGGTCAGCCAGGAGAGCCCGGACTGAAACGCCTCAAGCGTGATCCGCTCATAGAGCGCGTCGTCACCGTGCAGCGGGCGGCCCCACTCGGTGTCGTGGTAGGCCGCATACTCCGGGGTGCTCACTCCCCACGCACACCGAGCCAGCCCATCCACCCCGACCGCCAGATCACTCACCCACCCACCCTAAAGCCGCGAATCTTGGTGCGAAATCGCCCCCAGAGGGGCCGGAAACGTCCAAGATCTGCTGCGCGGGTGGGGACAGTCAGGGGAGGTGGCCGTGCTCGACTTGGCGGGCGAAGCGGCGTAGGGCCTGGGTGAGGCTGAACTTGGAGCCCGGCCAGAGCACCGGCCAGGCCACCCGGCCGGCCGGGCCACCGGGCACGTGGAACCACTCGTGCCAGACGACCTGGGTGCGGCCGCTCGCCATCGGGGTGCAGCGCAGCACACCCGGGCCACGCAGCAGCGTCCCGCAGTGCACCACCCCGATCTCGTACGGCGCGTCGACCCGGACCACGCGCATCTCGTCCCGCAGCACCGCCGGGCCGAGCGTGGTGACCGCCTCGATCAGGCTGCCCTCGCCACCGTCGCCCTCGACCACCCGTACCTTGGTGAACGGAATCCAGTCGGACTGCCGTTCCCAGGCCAGCAGCGCCGCGAAGACACGCTCCGCCGGCGCGTTGACGATCACGGTGGCGGTGACCTCGCCGGCACCGGGCTGCGCCGCCTCCCGAAGATCGTCGGGAGTGTCCGGATCGCTCACTTCGACTCCGAGCGGACCGCGGCAGCGTCCGGCTCATCCGTCGACGCCTCGCCGCGCGCACCCGCCGCACCCTCCACCGGATCCACCTCGGCGGTCGACTCGGCTACCGACGAGGTCGGGCCGGGCGGTGCGGCGGTCTCCTCGCCGGTCTCTTCGGCACCGAACTCGGTGCCGCTCTCCGGGGTGGGATCCCCGGCCTCCGGCGGGTGATCCTCGCCGGCCGTGGCGGTGGCAGACGCACCTCCCGCGGCAGCCGACCCCGCGGTCACAGCGGTCGACCCGGCGGCCACAGCGGCCAGGTCGGGGCCGACGGTCGACCCGGCGGCCACAGCGGCCGAGTCGGGGCGGACGGCCGGCTCGGCGACCGTGGCGAACGGCTCGATGGCCGTGACGGTGGGCTCGGTGGTCGGGGCGGCCGGATCGGGTGGGGCGGTGGCCCGGCCGGCGGACTGCTCACGGGCTCGTTGCAGGGCGTCGGCCTCGGCGGTGCGCCCCTGCCGCAAGGCGGCCACCTCGGCCTCCAGGACGCCGATCAGCTCGGTCTTGTAGCCGATGTCGTACGCCGCCCGGCGCAACGCCTGGTCGACCTGAGCCATCCGGTAACCGCGCAGGGCGGTGTCGAAGCGCACCTCGCCCACGTCCGACTCGCGCAGTGGACGGTCACCGGGCAGTGACACCGCCCGCCCGTCCGCCTCGACCGGCACCAGACCGGGATCCCTGCCGTTGACAAGTGTCGTCACGCCGAAGACCACCGCCGCGACGGTCACCGCCACGAGCAGCACGAGCAGAAGCTGACCCATGCACTGATCGTGGCACGTCTACGGGAACGGAGCGACCCCCACCCGGCGCGGCGTACCGGACGGGGGCGGGAAACGCCAGGCCGGCGACCGGATAGCGTCACCGGTGTCCGGCGGCGGATTCGGCCGGTGGCGTACGGCGGTGAGGGAGGCGACGTGCCCGGGGTGCTGCGGCTCGGCGGACGGACGTTCGGCCCCGATGACCTGGTGGTGATGGCGATCGTCAACCGCACCCCGGACTCGTTCTTCGACCGGGGCGCGACGTTCGCCGCCGACAGTGCGTTGCGGGCGGTCGAGCGCGCGGTGGAGGAGGGCGCGGAGATCGTCGACATCGGTGGGGTGAAGGCCGGACCGGGTGTCGAGGTCGACGTCGCCGAGGAGATCCGTCGTACCGTCGGCACCATCGCCGCCGTCCGGGCCGCCTTCCCGGAACTGGTCATCTCGATCGACACGTGGCGCGCCGAGGTCGCGGTGGAGGCCGTGGCGGCCGGCGCGGACCTGCTCAACGACACCTGGTCGGGGGCGGACCCGGCGCTGGCTCAGGTCGCCGCGCGGACCGGGGCGGGGCTTGTCTGTTCGCACGCCGGCGGACTCAGCCCGCGTAACCGACCGCACCGCGCGGCCTTCGACGACGTGGTGGCTGACGTCGTACGAACCGTGACCGGGCTCGCCGAGCGCGCGGTCTCGCTGGGCGTACGCGCCGACGGGATCCTCATCGACCCGGCTCACGACTTCGGCAAGAACACCCGGCACTCGCTGGAGATCACCCGGCGGCTCGGGGAGTTGGCGGGCACCGGGTGGCCGCTGCTGGTCGCCCTCTCCAACAAGGACTTCATCGGCGAGACGTTGGATCTGCCGGTCGGCGAGCGGCTGGAGGGCACGTTGGCCGCCACCGCGATCTCGGCCTGGCTGGGTGCCCGCGTGTTCCGGGCCCACCAGGTCCGCCCCACCCGGCGCGTCCTGGACATGGTCGCCGCCGTCGCGGGCACCCGGCCACCCAGGCTCACCCGCCGCGGCCTGGCCTGAGCCCGACCGGCCCGGCTCAGGTCCAGGTGAGGATCCGGCGGCGCCAGGCGTAGAGCAGGCCGAGCGCGAGGACGGCGACGAAGACCGCCATCTCCACCACCGTGACCAGCCCGAAGCCGGGCCGGTCGAAGACCAACGCCCAGGGGAAGAGGAAGACTGCCTCGACGGCGAAGACCACGTAGAGGTACGCGTAGACGTAGTAGCGGATCTGCATCTGCGCCCAGTCACCGCCGACCGGGTCGATGCCGCATTCGTAGCTTGCCCGTTTGCCCAGCGGGTCGGCCGGCCGGGCGGGGCGCAGCACGCGGTTGGCCGAGAAGGCGACGACCAGGAACAGCACGCCGACGAGCAGCAGCAACCCGAGCGTCGCGTACGAGCCCAGGTAACCGGTCACGGTCGGTCAGCCTACCGTGCCCGTCGTTCCGGCGGGCCGTTGCGAACTTGTTTTCACCAGCGACTAGTGTCCCCAGGCAACTTCTGGCCAGGATGAGCACCACCCCCCACCAGCACGGAGGTCCGATGGTCCGGCGGCACGGACGACTCAGCCCGCGGGCGGCCGACCGTCGGCGGACCGGTCCGCTGCTGGCCGCCGTCCTGGCCGTCGGTCTGGCGACCGGCGTCGCGGTGGCGCCCGGCTGGGCGGCGACCGGCGTCGCAGTGACGCCCGACTGGGCGGCGACCGCCGGGCCCGACGGCCACAGCGGCGAGTGGGAAGCACTCGACCCACCCGGTGAGCCGCCTGGCGACCCGGAGGAGCCCACCTCGCCGCCACCGGCGACAGTGGAACCGCCGGGCGAGACCAGCCCGCCGCCGTCACCATCGCCACCGGCACCGAGCGTCACCACCGGCGTACCGACACCGAGCGGCGGGCCGCCCACGACGACCCGGCCGCCACTACCCACGTACGCTCCGCCGAGCCCACCGCCGACGACGACGCCGATGCCTACCGGGTCGCCGTCCCGGCCGGTGGAGGTACGGGCCGACAGCGGCGGCATCACGCTGCGGGCCGACGAGGTCGCCCTCGATGTCGACGGCGGTGCCGGGCTCAACGTCCGGCTGGGCAACAGCGGCCCGGTGGACGCCCAGGGCCGGGTCGAGGTGGTGCTGCCCGCCGGCGTGACGGTGCCGGCACCGCCGGCGGACTGCGTCATCGTCGACCCGACGCGTACCCGCTGCGACCTGGGTTCGGTGTCTGCGGGGCGGACCGAGGAGCTGCGGTTGCCGGTGACGGCGACGCCATCGGCCCGGCGCGCCGCACCGCTCGCCGGGGTGGTGATCGGTCAACTCGAACCGCGTGACGGACCCAGCCGTCGGGTCCGGCTGGACTTGCGGATCACCGCGGCGGAAGCGGAACCGGCGGTGGTGCCGCCACCGGGGGCCCTCGACGTGCCGAGCGCGCTCCCGGCCGGGGCGGCCAGTGCGGAAGCCCCCGCCACCACCTGGTCCCCCGGGTGGCTGATCGCGCTTGCGGCATTGCCGGTACTGATCGCCCTCATCCTGGTCACCGTGTCACTGCGCCGCCGCATGGCGGTGCCGGACGCCGGGCTGGGCGTGGGGTCGGCACAGCCCGGCGGGGCCGGGCCGGAGCCGGAGGGTGGCATCTGGTTCCGGCCGCAGCGACCGGCCCGCCGGGTGAGCGGTGATCTGGATTACGGCGGGCCGGGCGAAAGCCCGCAATAGGGTACATAAGCCCCCACGATCCGATCCCAGTCGGCGGACCTGCAGGCAGGGTGCGAGCGTGATCCGACGTAGGCTCTGAGGTGAGGAACGACAGCGGGCCGGGCGGTCACCGTTACGGCCGGTCAGCGGTGCGTCAAGGAGGTCTTCGTGGCCGGGCAAGACGGGGTCACCAGTCAGTTCAGCCGGCCGCGGCGCGGCACGCGACGAAACGAGGTGCGGCCGTGAGCAAGCAGATCCGCCAACTGGACCGGGTGGTCATCCGGTTCGCCGGCGACTCCGGCGACGGCATGCAGCTCACCGGTGACCGCTTCACCTCGGAGACCGCGCAGTTGGGCAACGACATCTCCACGCTGCCGAACTTCCCGGCCGAGATCCGGGCGCCCGCCGGCACCCTGCCGGGTGTGTCGAGTTTCCAGGTGCACTTCGCCGACTACGACATCCTCACCCCGGGTGACGCGCCGAACGTGCTGGTGGCGATGAACCCGGCAGCGCTCAAGGCGAACCTCGCCGACCTGCCGCGCGGTGCCGACATCATCGTCAACACCGACGAGTTCACCAAGCGCAACCTGGCCAAGGTCGGCTACGCGAGCAACCCGCTCGACGACGACACTCTCGACGGTTACGCGGTCCACCCGGTGGCGCTGACCTCGATGACCGTCGGCGCGCTGGCCGAGCAGGACGTGTCCAAGAAGGACGCCGAGCGGGCCAAGAACATGTTCGCCCTCGGCCTGCTGAGCTGGATGTACTCCCGGCCCTACGAATCGACCCTGCGGTTCCTGGAGCGCAAGTTCGCCAAGCGGCCCGAGCTGGTCGCGGCGAACGTGGCCGCCTTCAAGGCCGGCTGGAACTTCGGCGAGACCACCGAGGACTTCTCCGTCAGGTACGAGGTGAAGCCGGCGAAGATGCCGTCGGGCACCTACCGCAACATCACCGGCAACGCGGCGCTGTCGCTGGGGTTGGTCGCCGCGGGGGTCCGCTCCGGCCTGCCGGTCTTCCTCGGCGCGTACCCGATCACCCCGGCCTCGGACATCCTGCACGAGCTGAGCAAGCACAAGCGGTTCGGCGTGACCACCATGCAGGCCGAGGACGAGATCGCCGCGATCGGCGCGGCGCTTGGTGCGTCGTACGGCGGTGCGCTCGGCGTCACCACCACCAGCGGCCCGGGTGTGGCGCTCAAGGGCGAGACGATTTCCCTCGCGGTGGCGCTGGAGCTGCCGCTGGTCATCGTGGACGTGCAGCGGGCCGGGCCGTCCACCGGCATGCCGACCAAGACCGAGCAGGCCGACCTGAACATGGCGCTGTTCGGCCGGCACGGCGAGGCGCCGGTGGCGGTGATCGCGCCTAAGTCGCCGTCGGACTGCTTCCACGCGGCGCTGGAGGCGGCACGGATCGCCCTGACCTACCGCACGCCGGTGATCCTGCTGTCGGACAACTACGTCGCCAACGGCTCCGAGCCGTGGCTGCTGCCGGATGTCGCGTCCCTGCCGGACCTGCGGGTCGAGTTCGCCACCGCGCCCAACGCCGAGGACGGCACCACCTTCCTGCCCTACCTGCGCGACCCGCAGACCCTGGCCCGGCCGTGGGCGGTGCCCGGCACCCCGGGCCTGGAGCACCGCATCGGTGGCCTGGAGAAGGCCGACAAGACCGGCGACATCTCGTACGACCCGGCCAACCACGACTTCATGGTGCGTACCCGGGCCGCCCGGATCGAGGCGATCCCGGTGCCGGACGTCGCGGTCGAGGACCCCGACGGCGACGCCCGGGTGCTGGTGCTCGGCTGGGGTTCGACGTACGGCCCGATCGGCGCGGCCTGCCGTGCCCTGCGCCAGCGGGGCTTGCCGGTGGCCCAGGCGCACCTGCGGCACCTCGCGCCGATGCCGGCCAACCTGGGCGCGGTGCTGCGCTCCTACGACCGGGTGGTCATTCCCGAGATGAACCTCGGCCAGTTGGCCCACGTGATCCGGGCCCGCTACCTGGTCGACGCTATCGGCTACAACCAGGTCCGCGGCCTGCCGTTCACCGCCGCCGAGCTGGAGACGATGCTGGAAGAGGTCCTGAAGAATGTCTGAGCCCGTCGCCCTCAAGCTCACCGCCAAGGACTTCAAGTCCGACCAGGAGGTGCGCTGGTGCCCCGGCTGCGGCGACTACGCGATTCTCGCCGCCATCCAGCAGTTCATGCCGGAGCTGAACATCCCCCGCGAGAACACCGTCTTCGTCTCGGGGATCGGCTGCTCGTCGCGCTTCCCGTACTACATGAACACCTACGGGATGCACTCGATCCACGGGCGCGCTCCGGCGATCGCCACCGGGCTGTCGGTCTCCCGCCCCGACCTGTCGGTGTGGGTGGTCACCGGTGACGGCGACGCCCTCTCCATCGGCGGCAACCACCTGATCCACGCGCTGCGCCGCAACGTCAACCTCAAGATCCTGCTGTTCAACAACCGGATCTACGGGCTGACCAAGGGGCAGTACAGCCCGACCTCCGAGGTCGGCAAGATCACGAAGTCGACCCCGGTCGGCTCGGCGGACGCGCCGTTCAACCCGCTGTCGTTGGCGTTGGGTGCGGAGGCGACCTTCGTCGGCCGCACCATCGACTCCGACCGCAAGCACCTGCAGTCGGTGCTGCGCGCCGCCGCCGAGCACGAAGGTTCGGCCTTCGTGGAGATCTACCAGAACTGCAACATCTTCAACGACGGGGCGTTCGAGCAGCTCAAGAGCCCGGACAGCCGGGACGACTACCTGATCCGGCTGGAGCACGGCCAGCCGATCACCTTCGGCAAGGACGGGCAGTTCTGCGTCGTACACCCGCCGGGCGGCTTCGGCCTGGAGGTACGCGAGACCGCGTCCACCCCGGCCGAGGAGATCGTGGTGCACGACGCGACGGTCGCCGACCCGGCGTACGCGTTCGCGTTGTCCCGACTGCCCGGGTTCGACCTGCGCAACACCCCGATCGGCGTGTTCCGCTCGGTGCGCCGGCCGTCGTACGACAGCGTTGTGCAGAGCCAGTTGGCCGACGCCAAGGCGACGGTGACCGAAACGCCTGAGGAACAACTCGCCGCCCTGCTGAACAGCGGCGACACCTGGACGATCAGCTGACCGGTACGCACGAGTCGACAGATAGCCCCGGGCGGGCCGTTCCGTAGTGGAACGGCCCGCCCTACGGGTACCGGGCAGGTTCAGACCACCGCCGGCACCCATAGTTCGTCGATGGCCCGCTCGGCCGCGGCGAGGCTCTCCTCGTGCAACGAGATCAGCTCGGCCAGCTTCGGCACGACCGGCGCGAGGGTCAGCTCGGCGGCGATGAAACGCGGTGTCAGGCCGGTCATGGAGAGACCGTGCGGCAGCCAGGGCTCAGAGTGGTCCCAGCCCTCGTTCGGGGTGCCAGCGCCGTACCCGCCACCCCGGGTCGCCAGCACGATGAACTCGCGGTCACCCAGCAGCCCGGTGCCGGTCGCCGGATCGTACGACAGGCCGGGCGCGATGAGCAGGTCCACCCAGCTCTTCACGCTGCTCGGCGCGGCGTAGTTGTAGAGCGGCAGGCCGAGCAGCACGGTGTCGGCCTGCTTGACCTCGGCCACCAGTTGCTCGGTCAGTTCCCAGAATCGGCGCTGCTCGGGGGTGTGCTGGTCGGGTGGCGTCATGCCGGCCAGCCCACCGGCCTCATCCAGATGCGGCAGCGGCTCCTTACCCAGGTTTCGGTAGGTGATCGTGCCGCTCGGGTGCGCGGCCTGCCAGGCTGCGGCGGCGCGGGCGGTGAGCCGCCGGCTGACCGACTGCTCCCCCCGAATGCTCGAGTCGATGTGCAACAGGTGCGGCATTGGTCAACTCCTCACAGATGATTTGTGTAGCACCAACCATTTATAGCAGGGCTATGTTTCCTGGCGCGGGTAAAGTGGGTCACATGACTGCCGGGCCGGTCGACCAGACGGAGCGCCGTTCCGGCGCGCTGCTCCAGTTCGTGGCCCGGCGGATGCGGATCCGGTCGGAGTCGGTGCTGGCCCCACTCGGCCTGCGCCCCCGGCACCTGGTCGCGCTCACCGTGTTACGCGACGCGGATGGGATCAGCCAGCAGGGGCTCGCCAGCAGCCTGCAACTCGACGGCACCAACGTGGTGGGACTGCTCAACGAACTGGAATCGGCAGGCTTGATCGAACGACGACGCGCACCGGAGGATCGCCGCCGGCACGTCGTCCGCCTCACCCGAAACGGCGCGAAACGCCTCAACGAGGCCGAATACGCCCTGGCCGGTGCCGAGGACGAGGTGCTCGGCGCGCTGGGCCCGGCCGAGCGCGACACACTCTACGATCTGCTCCGGCGGGCAGCCCGGGATACCCCGGTAACCTGCGCCGAGGCGGCCGGTTGCACCGAGGAAGACCGGCCCGAGAGCTACTGAGCGCCCTCTCAGCCGATCCAGGCAGTGCTCCGCGCCGAATCGGTCCGGGCAGAGTGATCGGCGCCGAATCGGTCAGGGCAGAGTGTTCGCGGTGGGCCGGTCGTCGCGTACGTGCACCAGCAGGTCGCCGGTCTCGATCACCGCGCCCGCCTGGTCCGCCAGGGTGACCACCTTGCCCCGGCGGACCAGGGCGATGACGAGCGCCTCCAGCTCGCGCGGGTTGCGGCCGACCTCGTGGCGCTCGGCCGACCGCATCGCCAACGCCATGCCCTGACCGGGGGTGAGCAGGTCCTCCACCACGTCGATCAGGGGCGGCGCCGAGGTGGACAGGCCCAGCAGCCGGCCGGCGGTAGCCGAGGAGACGATCACGTGGTGCGCCCCGCTCTGCTTGAGCAACGGGGCGTTCTCCGCCTCCCGGGCAGCCGCGATGATCCGGACCTGACCGGCGGTGAGCTGGCGTACGGTCAACGCCACCAGGACCGATGCGTCGTCGCTGTCGGTCGCGATGATCACGGCCTTGGCGGTACGCACGTGCGCCTGGTTGAGCACTGACGAGCGGGTCGCCGACCCCTCGATGGCGACATGTCCGTTCGAGGTGGCCTGCCGCAGCGCCGGACCGCTGCGCTCGACCACGACGATGCGGGACTTGTCGAGCCCGTTCTCCATGAGTGCCGAGATCGCGCTGCGTCCCTTGGTGCCGTAGCCGCAGATGATGACGTGGTCCTTCAATTTTCTCTCCCACCGGTGCAGGCGGCGGCCGGTCCGGTACTGCTCGGTCAGCACCTCAAGCGTGGTGCCGACCAGGATGATCAGGAACAGCACCCGGGCCGGGGTGATGAACAGGACGTTCACCAGCCGGGCGCTCTGGGTGGACGGGACGATGTCGCCGTACCCGGTGGTCGACAGCGAGACCACCGCGTAGTAGAAGCAGTCCAGCAGGGTCAGACCGTCGCCGTTGATGTCGCGGTACTGATCGCGTTCGACGTAGACCACCGCGACCACGGCGAGCACCAACCCGACGGCGGCGGCCAACCGTAGGCTCAGCGCGCTGAGCGGTCCACGCCGCTGCGCCGGAAAATGGATCACCGGGGGCCCCGCCCCACCGTCACCTGCACGCCCACAACATAGCCCCTGGCGGGGGATCCGCACGCCGGGGCGGGGCGACAGGTCGCCCCGCAGCCGGGCATGATGGGAAAGTCGACGCAGGACCGGCGAAAGCGAGGCCCGGCATGTCTTTGCTGCGACGGGTGATCGGCGGCGTGCTGCGCCGGGAACGCCAGCGCCAGGGCCTCACCCTGCGGGAGTTGGCCCAGGCCGCCGGCGTTTCCGTGCCGTATCTCTCCGAGGTCGAGCGGGGCCGCAAGGAGGCCTCCTCCGAGGTGCTCGCGGCGATCTGCGGTGCGCTCGGCCTCTACCTCTCCGACCTGCTGGAAGAGGTACGCGACGAGTTGCGCCGGGTCGAGCGGCGGCTGCCCGCCGCACCCCAGGCCCGCTATCTGCCGGCCCGGTCCGGGATCGGCCAGGTGCCGGCCGGGCGCCGGATCGCTCCCGTCGGGTTCGGTACGGACGGCTCCACCCAGCCCGTCGCGCGCCTGCACGGGGGTGGCTTCGGCATCCCGTCGACCTGGCTCGGTGGGCACGCCCTCCCGGTCGGCGGGCTGGACGGTGCCGGGTTCGACGGCAGCCGTACCGGCGGGATCCGGGTCTTCGTGCTGGCCGAGCCGGCCGTTGCCGCCCACTCGCTCGCCCGGTCGCCTCGCCGGCTGCCGGCCGCGAGCCGATCCCGGCCGGGTTGCCGCCGCCGGTCGTGTCACCCGTTCTGCCGTGGGCGGATCTGCCGCCGGCAGAACCGCTGGAAAGCGAGCGGACTCGCCGCGCAGGCTGGTTGAGCCGGCACCCGGGCGAGGAGATGTCGCACGCCGGCGGGTGGAGGGGTGACGACATGACCACGATGCTTGACGACGGCCAGCGGACCTTCGGCGACCAGGTGTTCGAGCGGCTGATGCGGGAACGGATCATCTATCTCGGCAGCGAGGTGACCGACGAGAGCGCCAACCGGATCTGCGCCCAGATCCTGCTGCTCTCCGCCGAGGACCCGGAACGGGACATCCAGCTCTACATCAACTCGCCGGGCGGCTCGGTGAGCGCGGGCATGGCGGTCTACGACACCATGCGCTTCGTACCCAACGACGTGGCGACCCTGGCGCTGGGTCTGGCCGGTTCGATGGGCCAGTTTCTGCTCACCACCGGCACCCCCGGCAAGCGGTACGCGCTGCCACACACCCGGATCCTGATGCATCAGCCCTCGGGCGGCTTCGGCGGCACCGTCGCCGACATCACCATCCAGGCGGAGAACATGCTGAGCGTGAAGCGGACCATGATGGAGCTGATCGCCCAGCACAGCGGGCGTACGGTTGACGAGATCCAGCAGGACTGGGACCGGGACCGCTGGTTCACCGCCGAGCAGGCCCGCGACTACGGCCTGATCGACCAGGTCGTCGCCACCGCCACCCAGGTCTCTGCCGACTGAGCGCAGCAGCCCCCACGGGTGGGCGTCCATTGCCTCCTTCCTCGGCCGGCGCAACCAACTGGAGCGGTGGCATCGCCGCCGAGGGCCCGGGACCGGCAGTGCGTCCCGGGCCACCGGCGCGCTAGCTGGCCGGGCCGGTTCTGGCCGCGTCTACTGCCGAACCGTCACTAGCCTTTGCGGCCACCCCCGCCGCCCCCGCCGCGACCGCGCTTGTGCTGCTTGTCCTCTCCGCGGACGGGGGGAGGGTCACTCGGACCCGGTCCGTAGTTCGACGGGCGGCGGATCGGCCTATGGACCAACCCGTGCACGTTGGCCCCCGAGCTGAAGGGGTTGCCCTGACCGTAGGAGCTGGGCGGCGGTGGACCGCCGAAGGAACTGGGCGGCGGACCGAAGGAGCCGAGTGGCGGCACACCGTGGGAGCCGGGCGGCGGAGCGTACGGCCCGGGCGGCGGCCCACCGAAGGAGCCGGGCGGCGGAGCGTACGGCCCGGGCAGCGGCCCACCGAAGGAGCCGGGCGACGGAGCGTACGGCCCGGGCAGCGGCCCACCGAAGGAGCCGGGCGACGGAGCGTACGGCCCGGGCGGCGGCCCTACGAAGGAGCCGGGCGGCGGCATCGGAGGGGGGAGGGAACTGCGGGACGACGCCGGACTGGGAAGGTGCGTGTTGGGGTGGTTGAACAGCGGTAGCCCAGGGGCCGGTGCCGGCTGTGGCCGGGACTGGTGCCAGCCCATCATCGCCGTACCGCCGGCATGCACAATCGCGCCGGCGTCCCGCGTCCGGTCACCGCCCACGCCTCCGGTGCCCAAGCCCCAGGCGATCGCACCAGTGGCCGAGACCGCGGCGTAGGCAGCGGTGTACAGGTCGGCGTTGTTACGGCGCAACGCGTTCACCATATGCTTGGTGAACACGTACATGCCGGGTCCGCCTGCCAATGCCACCCCAGCGCTCACCGTGCCCAGGCTGCCAGCCTGCCCACCGGCACCCTGCAGCAGCGGTGAGCCGAGCATCGAGATCCACGTGGCGATCCGCTCGTCGTTGTTACGCACCCATGTGCCGGCGCTCTGCACCCAGTTCAGCAGGCGGTTTTGCTCGTCGTACTGGTGCCGGCTGACCTGGTCGCCACCCCATTCGATGTCGAACGGCTCCCGCGGGCCGGGGCTGCTGCTGCTGCTCCGGTCGGACGTCGGGTAGCTGCCCACCATGTTCCGGTAGTCGTCGACGCCTGGTCCCCCGGGCCTCGCCGAGCTGGCCGTGCTGTTGCTGGCCCGCCGCGGGTTGTCGTAGTTGCTGCCGGAGGTGTCGCTGTAGCGGCTCGACGTGGTCGGGGCACGCTCCTCACTGCTGCCCGAGCTGTCGGCCGTTCTCCTCGGCCGCCTCCGGCGTTCCCGTTCCCGTTCCCGTTCCTGTTCCCTGGCCACCTGCGCTCCTTCGGTCCGACTGAACGGCTGGTACGCGCTCTACGTCCGGCACCCACGCCCGGTTCGACGGCACCTCGACATTTCCCGGCGCACGAACATGCCCGACCTGTTCGCGGCGGAACTGCGCGCGTTCCACCGGCCGCTGCGCTGACCGCGCCGCCCCCGGCGGACGGGACCGGAAAGGCCAGCTCAGCGGCGATGGGGCAGCGTGCGGACCGGGGCGTCGCCTACGCTGCGGCAATGACGACAAGCATGAGTGCCGCCGGGGCGGCCAGCCATCTCCCGCTGGGTGAACGAACGGCCAAAGCGCTGGTATTCGGGCAGGCGTTGATCGTCGGCGGTTACTTCCTGCTCGCCGTCATTCCCTACTTCGCGTACGGGCTCAACGGTGCGGGGGCGGACAGCGGCCCGCACGACCCCAAGGATCTGTTCCCGATGAAGTACACGACCACGTTCTTACCGCTCGTCGGTGCCACCCTGGGCCCGTTCATCGCGGGTGTGCTCGGCCTCGGCGGGTTGGGGCTGCTCGCTGCCCGCAGGGCGGCTCTCTCCCCGTGGCTGAGGGCCGCCCTGCTGATCTGTGCCGCCGGCTCAGCGGCCCTCATCGCAGTGAATGTCCTTGAGGTGGGGGACGGGATCCGGGCCTGGGTGCTCGACTGAGCGCGTCACATGTCGCGTCGGCCGTAGGACCAGACCGCCAGCGGGCAGAAGATCACGAATATCGCCGCGCACCAGATCAGCGTGGTGGCGAGGGGTGCCCCGGCCGGCGTGCCGTTGAGCAGGGCACGGCAGGCGTCCATCACCGAGGTCACCGGATTGATGTTCACCCAGGCTTGGAGCCAGCCGGGCAGGCTGACCGTGGGAGTGGCCAGGCTGCTGCCGAGTTGCAGCGGCAGGAAGGTGAGGAAGCTGAACGCCAGGACGGCCTCGGCGCTCTTGAGCGTGACGCCGATGAGCACGGTGATCCAGCTCAGGCAGAAGCCGAACAGGACAGCGAGGCCGAGGGCGGCGATTACGGCCACGAGCCCACCCTGAGCGCGGAAACCGAGGGCGAGTCCGATCAGGAACAGGATCACCACGGCGCCCAGGTAGCGGACGAGGTCGGCGAGCACCGAGCCGAGCAGCGGCGCGAGCCGACTGATGGGCAGGCTGCGAAAGCGGTCGGTGACGCCGTTCTTGAGGTCGATGTTGATGTTCGTGCCGGTCGAGACGAGACCGGTCAGCCCGGCCCCCATCACGAGGATCCCGGGGAACAGGTATTGCAGATACTCGTCGGTGGTGCCGGCCACCGCGTTGCCGAAGAGATACAGGAAGAGCACCAGGAACAGGGCCGGCGTGACCACCCCGTTGATGATGACGCCGGGGTTGCGGGAGGTCTTCGCCAGGCTGCGGCGGGCGAGTACGAGGCTGTGTCGCAGCCACCGCGCCCCTCGGCGCGGCGACATGTCGACGGTGTGCGTCAACGTGGTCATGGGTCAGGGCCTCTGTGGAGTCGGGGCAACGGTGGCGGGTCGCGTCAGCGCGCGGAAGACCTCGTCGAGGCTGGGTAGCCGGAGGGACAGCTCGCTGACGTCGACGTCCTGGTCGCGTAGTTGGGCGGTGATCTGGAAGAAGTCGTCGTCCTGGTTCACCGGCACGGCGAGTTGCTGCCGGGTGGCGCGTTCGGGGCTGCGGCCGGTGACCGCGGCGAGCAGGGCGGCGACCCGGTCGGCATCGGCGGGATCGGTCACCCGCACGGTCACCGTATGCCCGCCGACCTGGTGTTTCAGTTCCGCCGGGGTGCCGGCGGCGACGACCTTTCCCTGGTCGATGACCGTGATGAGGTCGGCGAGAGCGTCGGCCTCCTCCAGGTACTGCGTGGTCAGCAGCACGGTTACCCCGTCGGCGCCGAGGTCGCGGATCAGCTGCCACAGTTCCTCACGCTTGCCCGGGTCGAGCCCGACCGAGGGTTCGTCCAGGAACACCACCTGCGGGCGGCCGACCAGGCTCGCCGCCAGGTCGAGTCGGCGGCGCATGCCGCCGGAGTAGGCGGCGACGCGTCGGCCGCCCACCTCGGTGAGGCCGAATCGGGCGAGCAGGTCGTCGGCCCGGTGGGCGGCGTCGCGCCGGGTCAGGTCGAGCAGTTGGCCGATCATGATCAGGTTCGCCCGGCCGTCGAGTTCCTCGTCGACGCTCGTGTGCTGCCCGGACAGGGCGATGCGGCGGCGTACCTCCGCCGGTTGGCGGACCACGTCGTAGCCGGCCACCCGCGCGGTGCCGGTGTCGGGTCTCAGCAGGGTGGCGAGGATGCGGATCACCGTCGTCTTGCCGGCCCCGTTGGGGCCCAGCAGGCCCAGGACCTGGCCGCGGGGCAGGGCGAGGTCGACGCCGGCGAGCGCGGTGGTGCGGCCGAAGCGCTTGGTGAGTGCGTACGTCTCCAAGCCGTGGTCGGTCACGGCGGATCCCTTCTCTGGGCGTCACGATTTTCAGATGTTCTGAACATCTGGATGATGAGCGTATGCTGTGCGAGTGCTTCCGGTAAAGAGGACCCGATGGTGCGGCTGACCCGAGCCCAACAGCAGGAGCGCACCCGAGCCGCCGTGCTCGCGGCAGCGGTGCAGGAGTTCACCGAGCACGGCTACGCCGACGCCAAGGTCGACCGGATCGCCGCCCGCGCCGAGCTGACCCGGGGTGCCGTCTACTCGAACTTCCCCAGCAAACGGTCGCTGTACCTGGCGGTCCTGCTCGACTCACTGCCCGGCCTCGCGGCCACCGGCACCACCGCCGTGGCACCGGCCGGGCCGGTCGACGTGGCCGGCGGCGCGGAGGCGTTCGCGCGGGTACGACTCGAACGGCTGCCCCTGGCCGGCGACCCGGCCGCCGCCAGCAAGCTGAGATGCCTCTCGCTGACCGGTGTCTTCGACGACGAACCCGGACGCACCGCCCTGGCCGAGGTGACCCGGCTGGAGAGCCTGCTGCTGGCCATCGCGCTGGAGTCCTGCCGGGCCCGGGACACCAGCCGGCGGGTACGCCTGGCCGAGCTGATCCTGACGCTGCTGGACGGCGCGGCCCACCTCGCCCAGACGGCACCCGGCTTCGGTGACCCGTTCGACGTGGCGCGCGCCTGCCGACACCTCGCCGGCCTGGACGCGGACGACACCTGGGACCCGCCCCACCTGCCCTTCGTCGCCGCCGCGCAGCAGTGTCACGACGCCTGGACCCCACCCGAAGGACTGCGCGACGAGATCACCGGCGGTCCCCCGGCACTCGACGCCGACGGTCTGATCGTCGTACTCGGCACCGGCCGGCTCGGCGCGGCAGAGGAAGCGGTGCGCGCCGCCCGCCCCCGCGATGCGGTCACGGTGGCGGTCGTGACGACGGACCCGGCCGAGAGCGGCGCGCTGGTCCGGCTGCGGATCCTCGACATCGTCGCCTGCCTGCGCCGGGTCTTCGGGCCGGCGTTCACCCCGACCCTGCGCCTCGTCCTCGACGAGCGGGCCGCGCTGGCCGCCGCCCTCGACATCGGCGCCACCGAGCAGACCGAAGCCGCCGTACGCCTGCGTGCCGGCCACATCGTGGCCCGCTCCCACGGCCGTGGCGCCGCGTACGCGGCGGCGACCGCCCTCGTCACCTGATGTACTCGGATGCTTCCTTGCCGGCCGGGCCGGCGAGCGAGTAGGCGATCAGCCCACCGACGGCGAGTGCCGTGGCCATCAGTGCGGCGGGTTTGTTGTCGGGCAGCTGGCCCTGCCAGGTCAAAGCCGCTCCCCAGGTGCCATCGACGGAGTACATGACCGAGATGGTGGTCCAGCCCAGCGGCAGGAACCAGGACCGGTCGGCACCGACCACGGTCGTGCACAGAGCGGCCAGCCCCAGCAGACCGGCGGCGTCACGGAGCACCAGGGCGGCCGGGCCGAACCGGGCTCCGGTGTGCAGGGTGGCGATCTGCACCACCACGATCACTGCCAGGCCGGCGAGCAGGTGCAGCGCGCGCCGCCAGGGCCAGCGCAGCGAGGCGGTCCGGTCCAGGTTCTCGTCCGGCCCGGCGAGGGTGGCCGACAGCACCGCGGCCATCAGCAGGATGGTCATGGCGACCACGGTCACGGGGATGTCCGGCTTCGCAGCGAAGGCCAGCCACAGTGTCCAGATCACTGCCGCGCCGCCGAGGGCCACGGCCAGTGCCAGGGGTACGCGCCGGGAGCGCAGATACAGAAGCGTGAAGGTCACCGGGCGCTCCGGGACAGCAGCCCGGTGACTTCCGTGCAGGCCCGGAGGGCGTCGCGGACCGCCGCGACCCGGGCCAGCGCCTCGTCGTCGGGCAGCTCACGCAGCCCCTGCCACAGGGTGAGCGCCTCGGTGTTCAACTCGGGATCCTCGGAGACCAGGCCGGGCACCAGTCCGACCTCCGACCTCGGCTCGCGCCCCATCAGCCAGTAGGCCGCCGCACGCTCGACCGCCTCATCACCCTGCCGACAGTTTCCGTCGTACCCGACGCCGAGCCGGTCGGCGATCCCGGGAACCACGGCGGCCGGGTGGGCGAGACCGCCGCGTTCGTCGATCCGGATCTCGATCGTGACGACGCCATCCGGAACCTGCCGGACCTCTCCGGACACGTACATGGTGGTGTCCTCGTGTACGGCGGTCGGCGCGTCCGGCAGCTTCGCCAGCGCCGCCAGACCTTCCCGGGCCAGCGGGGTCAGGGTGTCGAGCACGTTGGCGTGGATGCGGCTGACGCACACCTTCGGGGCGTCGTCGGTGCAGACCAGTTCCCGCGCGACCGGGTCGACCGGCCAGTTGAGCACATCTCGATCGCTCGGGACGACAGCGATCGCCGTGGTGACCCCGAGCACCGCCGGCAGCAGCGCCGCCGTACGGCCGCGCCAGCCACCGGCCACGAACAGCAGCAGGCCGGTGAGGGCGAGGGCAGTCATCGTGATCGCGAGCGCCCCGCTGACCCGGTTGTCGATCGTCTGATAATCAGAGAACGGGGTCGATCCGTGGACCGGAGAGGTCGCCGCGGCCAGCCAGTCCGGAAACCGGATGGCACTGAAGAAGACGATCAGGACACCCGCCACCCCGAGCGCCGGGGCGGTCACCAGGGCGGGAAGCATGCGCCCGATCCCCAAGCCGAGCCACGCCGCGGCGACCAGAGACAGCGCACCGACCCCGGTGACGACGAGGAAGTTCAGCAGCGGCCGGTGCTGGGCGGTGGTGATGATCCAGGCGATGCCCGCCACGGTCACCAGCAGGTACGCGAGCCCGAGTGTGAAGGCCATCGCGCCGAGCACCGGAAGCATCCGTTGGGCGCGGGGTCGGGCGGTGGTGGCGAAGAGTTCGCCGACTTTCGCCCGATGCTCCCGGCGGCCCTGCCAGGCACCGGCGGCCAGCGCCAGCGGCCACAACAGGAGCAGGTACTCCCGCATGGCCATGGCCAGCGCCATCCAGCCACTCGACCACCGGCCCGGGGCCACATAAAGTGCGCCGACCCCGATCAGCAGTGCGATCAGTGCAGCACCGAGCGCGGCGCAACGGCGCAGTTCAACACCGAAGATGTTCATCGGGCGGCCTCCGCGCGGTGCAGGCGCAGGAGCGCGGAGTAGCCCCGTTCGGCCGGGCTGTCGCCAGCATCTCCCTGGGCACCCTGCGCGGTCAGCACGTCGGGAGTGCCCTGCCACACCAGGCGGCCGTCGTTCACCACCACCACGTCGGTGCAGGCTGCCACCACGTCCTCGACCAGGTGGGTGGAGACCAGCACGCAACTGTCGGTGCCGAGGTCACGCAGCAGTTCCCGGAAGTCGAGGCGCTGTTCCGGGTCGAGACCGACGGTCGGCTCGTCGAGCAGCAGGAGCTGCGGGTCGTTCACGATGGCCTGGGCGATACCGGCCCGGCGCAGCATGCCGCCGGAGAGCGTCTTCAGCCGGGCGTCAGCCTTGGCGGTCAGCCCGACCCGATCGATGGCCCGCTGCACCGCCGCCGGGATGTCGGTCTTGGGCATCTCCTTCAGCCAGGCCATGTACCCGACGAACTCGCGTACCGTGAAGCGCGGGTAGAAGCCGAAGTGCTGCGGCAGGTAACCCAGGGTGCGACGCACCGAGCGCAGATCGCAACGACCGCCGACCGAGTGTCCGAGCAGCGTCAGCTGCCCACCGGCCGGGGTCAGCACCGTCGCCAGGGCGCGGATCAACGTGGTCTTTCCGGCACCGTTCGGGCCGAGCAGTCCGTGCACCCCGGTGTTCAGGGTCAGATCGAGGCCGTTGACGGCCAGGTACCGCCCGGCCCGGACCTGTAGACCCTCAGCGTGAATCGCCCAGGGGTGGATGGTGGCGGCTGTCTCGGCCGTACTCAGGGCACGCATCATCATCAACTCTTTCGGTAGTCGTCAGCGGTGGTGTTTCTCCGCCTAGTCGTGCTGGGCGCGTTAGTCGTGCTGGGCGATGCGCCGGAATCCGTCGATTCGGAGGAAGGCCGCGATGGTCAGGACAACGGCGGCCAGTGCCCAGATGCGAGCGCTCTCCACCGCCAGCACCGCCGGAATCCGGGCGGTGGTGAGGCTTGGTGCGATCACCACGAGCGTCCAGGCCGTGATCAGGCCGATCGCGGCCCGGCGTACGCCGATCAGGGTGCCCAGCAGCAGCGTCGCGGCGGTGAAGGCCAGGCACGGCGCCAGCATCAGCGCCAGCGACACTCCGGTGCGGGCACCCGCCAGGACGAGCGCCGGAATGACAACTGCCAACACCGCTGCGGTACGCCGCAGCAGCGTGGTCAGACCGGCGGCGGGGGTGGCGGCGATGACTTCCCACGCCGGATCGATCCGGCGATGCCAGGCAACCGCCACGCCGGGTAGCGGAGCCAGTGGTGCGACAAGCAACACCAGCGAGGGCCGCCCGACCCACAGTTCGCCGAGCAGCACGGCACAGGCGAGCACCGCCACGGTCATCGCCAGCCACGGCAGCAGCGTGCCGACGAGCCAGCGCTGCCGCAGCACCGACCAGGATCTGACCCGCCCGGCGGGAGCCGGCGATTTCGCGAGTTCATGGTCCAGGTTCATGGCGACCCGCTCGATCAGGGAGCGGGCGTCCGCAGTGGTGCTGGCGGCCAGCCGGGCACGACAATCGGCGCAGTCCTCAAGGTGGACCTCGATCGCCCAGACACTGGCCTCGTCCAGACCGGGATCTCCGGCGGCGTACCTGTCGATCTGGGTCAGGCTGGGGTGGGTGGTCATGACAGCGCCTCCCGTAGGGCGATCCGGGCTCGGCGTACGCGGGACTTCACGGTGTTCTCCGGTACGCCCAGCAGCACCGATGCTTCCCGTGGCGAGAGCCCGTCGAGGACGGTGGCGCGCAGGGCGGCCCGGACCTCCGGCGGCAGCACGAGCAGAGCCTGCTCCAACTCCTGCCCCATCCGGGCGGCCATCACCTCGTCCTCGGCGGCGGGGGACGTACTCGGCATGAGCTGCACCTGCGGCACCTGCGCCTTGCGGGCGCGGCGCCGGAACGCGTCGACCAGGCGGTGCGCGGCGATGGTCCAGAGCCAACCCACCGCGCTCCCCCCGCCGCCCTTCCTGGCC
>NZ_POTX01000065.1 GCF_003236305.1 Micromonospora endophytica
GGCGAGGTCGTTTCGGCAGGTCAGGACCCTGATGGGGGGCGGTTGAGGCGGCGGTAGACGGGGGCCAGCCGCCGGTGCAGCGCCCGGTAGACGTCGAAGATCTCGTCGTAGGTGGCCCGGTGGGCCGGGTTCGGCGTGAAGATCCGATCGGTGCGCATCAGGTCCGGGATGTCGGCGAAGCTCAGCAGCCCGGTGCCGACCGCGCCGATCCAGCCGGCACCCCTGACGTTCACCGCGAGCGGCTGGGCGTCGCGGCGGATCTGCACCCCGAGCACGTCGGCGAAGATCTGGCACCAGGAGTCCGACAACGCGCCGCCGCCGGTGATGGCCAGCGAGGTGACCGGCGCGCCGAGGAACCGGTCCACCGCACCGGCCAGCCAGCGGGTGTTGAACGCCACCCCCTCGAAGACCGCGCGCAGCAGGTCCGAGCGGTTGGTGTCGAGCGAGATGTTGAGGAAGCCGGCCCGCAGGTTCGAGTCGTCCACCGGGGCCCGCTCGCCGTACAGCCAGGGGGTGTAGAGCACGCCGTTGGCACCCGGCGGCACGGTGGGGATGATCGTGTCGAAGGCGTCGAAGATGGTGCCCTCGTCGCGGCTGACGTGCCCGGCACTGAGCAGCGGGTCGTCGTACTCGACGACCTTGTCGCGGAGCCAGGTGAGGTTGGCGCCGGCGGTGGCCTGGAGGGCGGTCATCAGGTAGCGGTCGCCGATGGCGCACGGCACCGAGGCGATGCCGGCGGCCACGTCGGTCTTCTTCCGGGGCACGTGGGCCGCGATCCAGGAGGAGGTGCCGACGTACAGGTGCGGGTCGTTGTCGCCGGTGGTGCCGGCGCCGATCGCGGCGGCGGTGTTGTCGATCGCGCCGGCCACCACCTGGACCATCTCCGGCAGGCCCAGGTGCGTGGCGGCGTCCGGGGTGAGCGTGCCGATCACCTCGGTGCAGGCCACGATCGGCGGCAGCTTGTCGGGGCCGATGCCGCAGTCGGCGACCAGGGCGGGGGAGTAGCGGATGTCGCCGGGGCGCCGGTTGTCGGTCACCCACGAGGTCAGGATCGAGTCGACGGTGGCCACCGTCCGCCCGGTGAGCTTCAGGTTGATCCAGTCGAGCACGTTGAGGAACGTCGCGGTGCGCGCGTACACCTGCGGCATGGTGTCGCGGACGAACAGCATGTGGGCGGCGGGGTCCTTGCCGGTCGGCGACGGCATCCCGCCGGTGAGCCGCAGCCAGCGGGCGATCCGCCGCACCGACATCCCCTGGTACGCCGGGAAGCCGCCGAACTGCCGCCGCAGGTGCGGTGCGCCGCGCATGTCCAGCCAGGAGATGCAGGGGGTCAGTGGTTCCCCGGCGGCGTCCACGGCGATAGTGCCCTCGCCCTGGGTGGAGGCGCAGACCGCGGTCACCGCCCGCAGCTGTTCGGGGTGTGCCCGGCCCAGGTCGGCGGCGACCTCGCCGAGCGCCGCCCACCAGGCGTGGGGGTCCTGTTCGGCGCCGCCGCCGGGCAGCACCCGCAGCGGCACCGGTCGTTCGGCCCAGCCGGTGACCGTGCCGTCGGCGGCGACCAGGGCCGCCTTCATCCCCGAGGTGCCCAGGTCGATCGCGAAGATCTGCGGCGGGACGGCGGCCACCGGGCTCAGACCCCTTCGACGAGCGCGAAGACCTGATCGAATCGCGCCAGCGCGTCGTCGATGACCTCGTCGGTGTCGGCCATCGAGGTGTACATCCGCGAGCCGGCCAGGGTGATGATGCCGTGCGCGGTGTACGCCGCGCCCATCTGCTCCATCAGCCGCTTGCGGGCCTTGTTCTCCTTGAGCAGCTTCACCGGGTTACGCATGTCCAGCAGCATGACGCCGCTGCACTCCAGGTGCACGATCGACCCCTGGTTGTAGGCCACGTACGGCAGGCCGTACGAGTCGATCAGCCGTTGCAGGCCCCGGGTGAGCCGGTCACCGGCCCGCCCGGCGATCACCGGCGCTCCTGTGCGGGCCATCTCCTCGATGGCGAAGTAGCCGGCCGCGCAGGACAGCGGGTTTGCCGACAGCGTCCCGCCGACCTGGATGTGCGCCCCGCTCTTGCCGTCCAGTCCGGAACCGAAGACCGCCATCACGTCGGCACGGCCACCGACCCCACCGGCCATCGGGTAGCCGCCGGATACCGCCTTGCCCAGCACCGTCAGGTCGGGGGTGACGCCGAAGTAGCCGGCCGCGCCGCCCAGGCCGAGCCGGAACCCGGTGACCACCTCGTCGAAGATCAGCAGCGCGCCGAACTCGTCGCACAACTCGCGGACCTTCGCGTTGAAGTCGTGCGGCGCCGGCCGGGTGCCGGACTCCGGGCCGACCGGCTCGACCACCACCGCCGCCGTGCCGCCGCGCAACCGGTTCTCGACCAGCTTGCGTTTGAGCTGGCCGAGGTCGTGCGGGAATGCCTCCCGGGTACGGGCGGTGGCGCCGAACGGGATGCCCTTGGCGTTCATCCGGTACGTGCCGGGGACCCGCAGCCCGTACACCATCGTGTCGGACCAGCCGTGGTACGCGCCACCCACCTTGATCACCATCTTCTTGCCGGTGAAGGCGCGCGCGCCCCGGACGGCGGCCATCACCGCCTCGGTGCCGGAACCGAGGGAGCGGTACATCTCCACGTGCGGCATGAACCGGTTGATGATCTCGGCGAGCTTGAGTTCGTACTCGTGGAACAGGCCGGTCACCGGGCCGCAGTCGCGGACCACCTCGGCGACCCGCTCGTTGACCGGAGCGTAGTTGCTGCCCAGGATCGTCGGTCCGCCGGCCTGGAGGAAGTCGATGTAGGTGTTGCCGTCCCGATCGACCAGGTACGCCCCCTCCGCCTTCTCGATGGCCAGCGGGAACGGGTAGTTGAAGGCCAGGTTGTGCTGCACCCCGCCGGGGATGCGGCCCTTGGCCCGGTCGGTGATCTCCTTGCTGGCCCGGCACTTGGTGTCGAAGTAGTTGAGCACGTCAAGCATGGCGTCGTGGCGCAGCCCGCGCAGCGGCTGGGCGGTCAGCGCCTTCAGTCGGCGCATCACGTCGTCGACGTCGGGGTACTCGCTGATCGCGTACCCGAGCCGGGCGGCCTCGGCCCCCGGCTGCTGGTCGGCGTCGGTGTGGTGTGGCCGGTCCGCGTCGGCGGCGGTGACCTGGGCGGCGGCCGCGTCGGCGCTGGGTGGCTCCTCGTCGGCCGGCACCCGCAGCGGCTCCACCGCCTCGGTGATCTGCGCGGCGATCCGCTTCTCGTCGGCGCGCAGCTTGCCGAAGGCGATCTCTCGGATCGCGGTCGGGATGGTGTAGACCTTGCCCGCCTCGCTGGTCAGCGCCAACAGGTAGGCGATGGAGACCTTCTCCAGCAGGGCCATGTTGAACACCGCCCGGTCCGGGTCGGTGCCGACGGCGACGACGCCGTGGTTGGCGATGATGAAGGCGTTGTCCCCGCTGGCCACCTTCTTCTGCACGTTGCGGGCCAGGAACGAGGTG
Source organism: Micromonospora endophytica (assembly GCF_003236305.1). GTDB lineage: Bacteria > Actinomycetota > Actinomycetes > Mycobacteriales > Micromonosporaceae > Micromonospora > Micromonospora endophytica. The sequence continues at coordinate 3,483 of NZ_POTX01000065.1, forward strand.
CCCGACGGGGCGTAGTCGATGATCGCCACCTCGCGGCCGAGGAAACGCACCTGCTCGTCGGTGAGCGCCGGGATCGGCTTACGCAGGAAGGCCAGCGCCGAGGCGTACGGCTGGTGGGTGTGCACTATCGCGTTGACGTCGGGGCGTTCCCGGTAGATGTTGGCGTGCATCCCGCACTCGATGGACGGCTTCAGGTCGGCGCCGGAGTCGTCGGGCAGGTGCTTGCCGTCGAAGTCGACGATGCAGATGTCCTCGACCCGCATCCGGTCGTAGTCGTAGTTGCTCGGCGTCACCGCGTACAACCGGTGGCCGGGGACGCGGACCGAGACGTTGCCCTCGGTGGCCTTGAGGTAGCCGCGGGCGAGCATGGTGCGGCACATGTCGACGACGTGCTGGCGGGACAGGCGATGCTGCACTGTGCGCTCCTCGATCGGGGCCGACGGTGCCCTGGGCAGGGGCGGGCGTCCATGGTCACCCGAACCGCTTGTCGAAACACCGTCCCACCGGCAGCGATAATCCGGCCCGTTCTTATCCTGACGTGACAAAATCGCGGGGTGACCCCGCCCGGTTCCGTGACCGCCTGGCGGCGGCTTCCCGCCGATCTGGCCACCGCGATGCGTCCCCACCTGCCGGCCACCGTGGCGGCCGTCGCGGTCGCCGTCACCGAAACCACCCCGGCCTTCGCCGACATCGCCGACGACAAGTTCGCCCGCGACGTGCACACCGCCGTCGAGGTCGCCCTCGCCCGCTTCCTCGACCTGCTCGGCACCGACGAACCGGCGTTGCCGCCGCCGGTCCGCGAGGTCTTCGTCGGGCTGGGTGCCGCCGAGGCCCGGGAGGATCGCGGGCCGGAGGCGCTGCTCGCGGCCCTGCGGATGGCGGCGCGGCTGCTGCTGCGTACGGCATCGCGGTCGCTTGCCGAGCTGCGGCCGGTCGGCACCGAGGACCTGATCGACCTGTCCGACGCGGTCACCGCGTACGTCGACGAGCTGGCCGCGGCCAGCACCGACGGGTACGCCCTGCAACTACGCGAGCAGGCCGGCGAGGGCGACCGTCGCCGCCAACTCGCCGAGCTGCTGTTGCGTGGCGACGGCATGCCCAGCGCCGTCGCCACCGCGGCGGCCCGGATCGGCTGGCCCGATCTCGACGCCGTACGGCCCGTCCTGCTGCCCCTGGACCAGGCGCGTGACGTGCGGTTCCGGTACGGCGCCGAAGGTCTGGTCGTCGAGCGTGGCCGCGACGCGGTGCTGCTGCTGCGGGCCGGGCCGAGGGCGACCCGGGCCGCGTTGACCGAGGCGCTGACCGGACGGTGGGCCGTGGTTGGCCCGCAGCTGAGCTGGCCGCAGGTGCCGACGGCGGTGCGGCTCGCCGAACTGTCCGTCGGGTTGATCGGTCCCGCGCCGGGACCGATCTTCGTCGACGACCACCTGATCGCGCTCGCTCTGCGCGGGGAGAGCGGTGCGCTGGCGGTACTCACCGCCCGGCGGCTGGCGCCGTTGGCCGACCTGCGCCCGGCCCAGCGGGAGAACCTGCTGGTGACCCTGCATAGCTGGCTGCGGCACTGGGGCTCACGCGCCGATGTCTCCGCCGAGCTGTTCGTGCATCCCCAGACGGTCAGTTATCGACTCAAACGCCTACGTGAGTTGTACGGCACCGATCTGGACGACCCGAGCGCGCGATTCGAGATACTTGTGGTGTTGGCCAGCCGGCTCGGTGGCCAGCCGTGATGTGACTCACGGTCGCTGCCCCGGTGGCGGTGCACGTGCTGGTCATTTCCCTATGCTTGGGCCGGACGATTGTCCCGCCTTTCCGAGACGAATCGGTTACGGCGGCAGATACGTGGCGCATTGCGGGAAGAGTTGGTGTGCTATGACCGGTTCCACCCGAACCTGGAACGGTGTGGAAATCCCCGCCGCCGGCCTCTACCAGCTTGATCCCGCGCACAAGCGGGTCGGGTTCGTGGCCCGGCACATGATGGTGAGTCCGGTTCGGGGCGAATTTCGGGAAACGAGCGCATACCTCCTCGTAGCCGAGGATCCGCTCCGGTCATCGATCAGGGCGACTATTCAAGCTGACAGTATCGATACGGCGAACGCCGACCGGGATGCCCATCTACGCAGTGTCGATTTCCTCGACACTGAGCGTTTTCCGGCCCTGCACTACCGCAGTACCGGCATCGCGCTGGCGGAAAAGGCCGATCCAATTTTCTACTGGGCGAAGTTGCGTAATCACCGGCTCGGACGCCGGGCGGCGCCGGCGGAAGCGTCCCCGTCGAAGGACCCGATGATCGGGCGGTTCGTGCTCACCGGCGAACTGACGGTCAAGGGAATCACCAGGGCGGTCGACCTCCGGGTCGAGTTCGGTGGTGCCCGCCGCGACCCGGAGGGTCGGGACATCTTCGGGTTCAGCGCGACGGGGGAGATCAACCGGGAGGAGTACGGCCTGCTCTGGAACGTGGCCCTGGAGAGCGGCGGCGTGCTGGTCGGCAAGAACATCCGCATCGAGATCGCCGGTGAGGCGATCCGTCAACGGTGATCGCCGCTCGCCCCACCGGCTCCGGCTGGCGTGCCCACCCCGGCGAGCACCCCGGCCAAGGCGAGGGTGGCTGCGCCGAGGCTCACCGTGTTGCCGCTGATCCGGCCCAGCACGATCTCGGTGGCCGCCAAGGGGCGGCGTAGCGCGTACCGACCCGCCTCGGCCCGTACCGCACCCAGCAGTGCCGGGCCGAGCCGGGCCGCCACCCAACTCGTCAGCACCACCACCTCCGGGTTGACCAGGTTGACCAGGTCCGCGACGGCGACGCCCAGATACCGGGCGGTCTCTGCGACCACCGCCCGGGCGATCGGATCGCCGCTCTCCACACCGGCGGCCAGCGCCTCGATGGTGGCGGTCTGGTCGTCCGGGTGCAGCATCGGGCTGGCCGGATCCTGCATCCGTAGCTGCGCCATGATGCCCGGCGCGCCGACATATGCCTCCACACAGCCACGGGCGCCGCAGCGGCACTCCCGGCCGTCCAGCACCAGCCTGGTGTGTCCCCACTCGCCGGCAGTGTTGCTGGCACCTCGATAGAGGCTGCCGCCGAACGCCAGACCGGCGCCGACACCAGTGCCGAGGGTGAGTACCGCGATGTCGTCGTGGCCGCGACCGGCCCCGAACCACAACTCGGCGACGACGCTGGCGCGCAGCGGACTGTCCAGGTAGAACGGCATGCCGAGGACTGCGTCGAGCATGCTGCGCAGCGGTACGTCGTGCCAGTTCCAGTTCGGGGCGAAGATGGAGACACCACCGGCCGGGTCGAGGAGACCGGGCACGCTGACTCCGACGCCGAGCAGCGGGCGCGGTGGTTGCCGGGCCGCGTCGAGCGCCGAGCGGATGCCGGCGACGATGTGCCCGATCACCTGCTCGGGGCGGTTTTCCACTGGATTGAGTCGGGCCTCGGCGGTGGCGAGCACGGTCAGCGCCGGATCGAACGCCTCGGCGTGCACGTAGGTCTCGGCCACGTCCACGCCGACCAGGATCCCGCCGACCGGGTTCACCGCGACCAGGCCACGGGGCCGGCCACCGCCGGAGTCCTGAAACCCGACCTCGGTCAGCAGACCGAGCTCCAGCAACTGCGCCACCAGAGTGGAGACGGTGGCCGCGCTGAGCCCGGTCGCGGCGGTGATCTGCTGACGTGAGGTGGCACCGGCGCCGATGATCTGGCGAAGCACCTCGAAGCGATTGGCCACCCGGATGTCCCTGGACGTACGCCGCATCCTCGACCTGCCCTCCTGACCCGACGCCGCCGTCCGGCTGGGCGGGAAGCCTCGCCGGACGGCGTCCGAGCAGCGTACGGCAGCTCAGCTGACGCCGACGCGCTGCCACTGCTGGTTGGAGCCGGCACCGCAGGAGTACTGCACCACCCGTGCGCTGTCGGCAGTGGAGTGACCGGCAACGTCGAGACACCGGTCGCTGTGCCGGGCCACGATCCGCAGGTATCCGGCGCCGGCGTCGACGAGCCGCCACTGCTGGTCGGTGCGCTCGGGCTGGCAGGCTGACTGCTGCACCGCCACGTTGTCCCCGGCGGCTGCACCCGGCACGGTCAGGCACCGATCGCTGTGCCGGGCGACGAGCTGGTGGTAGCCGGTGCCCAGGTCCCGCAGTTGCCAGTGCTGGTTGCCGCCGTTGTTGCAGGCGTACTGGGCGATGCCCGCGCCGTCGGCGAGGGACTGATTGAGCACGTCGAGACACTTGCCGCTGTGTCGGGCGCGCAGCGTCTCGTAGGCGTGTCCGCCGCCGATCGCAGCGACCGCACCGGTGACCGTGTCGACGCTGATCTGTGGCGACCAGCTCATGGTCAGCGAGGTGTCGGTGGGGAAGGTCAGCGGCAGCCAGACGTACCGGGACTGGTTGACGCGCCCGCCCCAGGCGCTGGCCCAACGGTCACCGAGGTAGAGGTAGGAGGTGGTGTCGGTGCCCTGCACCGGTAGCACGTACGCGGGCTGCGAGCCGTAGGTGATGCTGTCGCCGAACACGATTGGCGCGCTCCAGGCGCCGGTGATGCTGCGGGCGGTGGCGTAGCGGGCCTGGTTCGGTTGCCAGGAGGTGGCACCGGAGGTGACGAGAAAGTAGACCCCGTTGCGCTTGAACATCGCCGGTGCCTCGCGGTAGTTGTCCCGCCACAGCGTCTGCACCAGGCTCTCGACTCCCGTGTAGTCCTCCGTCAGGCGGTAGATGTTCAGGTCCGCGTTGACCCGGGTGGAGGAGAGCAGGTACGCGGTGCCGTCGTCGTCGCGGTACACCGTCATGTCCCGGGAGTCGTTACCCAGCGGCCGGTAGCTGCCCAGATAGGTGTAGTCGCCGTCGACGGTGTCGGAGGTGGCCACCGCGACCCGGGCCTGGGTGTAGTCGACGCCGTTCTCCCAGTGCATCCAGAGCACGTACTTGCCGGTGGTCGGGTTGTAGATCACCTTGGGGCGTTCGATGTTGGCCACCGCCAGTTCCGCGGCGGAGTCCTGCCGCAGCACGTGGTTGCGGAACTCCCAGGTGCGCAGGTCGGTGGAGCGGTAGGCCGAGACGTACCGGAAGGTGTGGTCGTCGTGGCGGTTCTCGCCGAACCAGTAGTAGTAGCCGCCAACCTTGATCATGCCGCCACCGTGGGCGTGGACTCCCGCGCCGGTGGTGTCGGTGAACTGAACGCCGTTGGTGATGGTGACCGGTGCGGCGGCATCGACTGCCGGTCTGGCTGCGGCGGGGGCGGCGGCGGTCAGTGCGAGCGGTGCGAGCAGCCCGGCGCAGACGGCCAAAGCGGCACGTCGCCATCGGTGGGTGGGTGGGTGTGCGGCGCGCATGGGGCCGCCTCCTTCGGGACGCGAGACTCCGCGGGGGACGCGCGAAGCGATAAATCGACCCTTATGATAAGCCCTATCGATAGTGGAAAATCAATCGATGATCGGAAGTGTTCCGATCCGCTCTCCCGCCTGCCTCAGTTCGCCGCGGCAACGGTGAGGGCGGCGATGGACGGGTGGGGTTGGCCCGCGTCGTCGTCGATCGCCACAGCGAGGCCACCGGTGGAGCGCGGCCCACTGGGGGTGACCACCCGCAGGGTCGGGCCGTCGCCGATCTGGGCGACGGTCTCACCGTCGCGCACAGTGACCGTGACGCGGTGGGTCGAGGCCGGGGTCAGCGCGGCTTCGGCGACCACCTTGCCGTCCCGCAGCAGCGCAAGCCGGCCGGAGGTCACGCGTACCGCAACCGGTGCGTCGCCGTTCACGCCGACCATCAGGGAGACGGTGCCGCCGTCGGCGCGCAGTCCGCGCAGCGTGACCTCGGCCGTGTAGTCGGTCCAGTCCGCGCTGGCGTAGGCGAGCAGCGTGCCGTAGGCGCGGCGCGGGCTGGCGGCGGTGAACCGCCCGGCGGTCAGCGGGGACAGGTCGGTCATCGGCTCACCCTGCTGATCACGCCAGTCCCAGGCCCGGGCGAACGGATCGGTCACCTGCGCAGGCACGGCCGTCCGCTCGACCACCGCGCTGACGAGTTCGGTGGTGCTGGTGGTGGCGTAGACCTCGGTCCGCTCGATCTGCCCGCCGGCCGCCGACCGGCGGCTGCTCGGCTCCGGCCGCAGTGACTTGTTGGTCAGCGCCGCTGCGAACCGTTCGGCGACCAGATCGCGGCTGAACGCGGTGGCCGCCGGGTCGGTCCCGGCGTCACCGACCTCGGAGAAGGGGTACGCGAACAACTGTGGGCGGGGCAGGTCGTGTTCGGCAAACGCGGCGAACATGGCGTCCAGGTCGGCGGTCAGCCGAGTCTGGTAGGCCGCCAGGGTCTCCAAGGCGCTGGTGGCCGCGTCCCATCGGCGGTGGGTCAGCGGGGAGCCCAACTGGTCCGGCCCGGTCGGTACCCGGGTGTGCAGATCGTGGGTGTGCGCCTGGAAGTCCCACCGGCCGGAACGGGTCATCCGGGCGATCTCCGCCCAGCTCAGATAGTAGGGACGATGCGTGCCCACCTGGCCGGTGATCAGGTACGAGGCGGCCACCATGCCATGTCGGGCCAGAATCGGGTCGGCGTAGGCCCACAACCCTCGGGTGCCGTCGTCGAAGGTCAGGTAGACCGATCGGGCGGGGGTCGTGCCACCGTTGAGATAGTCGATGTACTGCGCCGAGGAGATCGCCTGGTATCCCGCCGCGCGGAGGGCGGTGAGCTGGGCGTCGAACGCCTCCGGGGTGACCACGTAGTGCTCCTGGCCGCCCGGCTCGGTCTCGGCCGGATCGTCGCCGTGCGGTCGAATGTCGTGATAGGCCACCACCACCGGTGCGGACCTTTCCGGCATTTGCCCGGCCAACTGAATCCAGCGTTCCAGGTCGGCCGGGTCGACCTCGGTGACTGCGGTCTCCTGCTGCGCGCTGACGTGACGCCGCAGATCGGCGAGGTACCAGGACACCCCGAAGGGCGTCGCCACCACCAGCAGCGCTGCCATCGAGAGCAGCGCCCCGAGCGAGCGGGGCCAGAAACGCCTCATCGGAGCACCTCGCCTCGGGTGAACACCACCACGTAGAGCAGCACCAGTGCCGCCGTTGCGGCGAGGGTGAGCGTCACCCGGGCCAGCCTGGTCAACAGTTGCCGGACCGAGTTCACATCGCGCTCCGGGACCAGACGCCGCGGCGGATCGTGCTCACCGAGTAGGGCAGCAGCCAGGAGAGCATGGTGGCGGAGAGCACGCTCATCAGTGGCCGGTACGCCCACCGTGGATCACCCGGGTTGTCCAGCCGATACGCCAGCCCCCAGGCGGTGCCCTTGAGCAGCACCCCGCACAGGTAGAGCACGGGAACGGCCCACCAGCCGCGCAGCGGAGCCCAGACCAGGTGGGAGAAGGCCATCGCCGGGGCCAACGCGACCCAGAGCGCGTGCCCGTAGTAAAGCGCGGCCGGACCGGGGCCGCGTCGCCACATGAAGGTTCCGGTGAAAAAGAGGTTCCGGACGTAGCTCTTCTTCCAACGGGTCTGTTGGCGCAGGAATGGCCGTAGTCGTGCCGGGACCCGGGTCCACACGTGAGCCGAGCGAACGTAGCCGACCCGCCAGGCGCGGGGCGGATGGTCTTCGTCGGAGATGAACGGCGAGTCGGCGAAGCGCCGCTTGAGCCGGTCGCCGATCCAGCGTTGCCCGAGGACATAGCCGGTGAGCTGCCGGTCGGTGGCGAAGCGGAACTCGCCGCCGAGGAACCGATCCGCCGCCCAGGCGGGCAGATAGTTGATCACCGCAGCCCGGCGGAACACCGCCAACGGGCCTGATACGCAGGTGACCGCGCCGAACGACGCCTCGGCCGCCTTGGCGACCCGGAACTGGCCCTCGTACCAGACGTCCTGAACCCGGGTGAGCAGCGACTCGTCGGGGTTGAGCGCCCGGGCGTGTCCGCTGACCGCGCCGAGATCCGGTTGCCGGATCAGCGCATCGACGCAGCGTCCCAGCGCATCCGGGGCAAGGACACAGTCGGAGTCGGTGAAGGCGAGCACCTCGCCGGTGGCATGTCGGGCGCCCTGCACCAGGGCCCGCTTCTTGCCGACGTTCTGAGGCAGGTGCAGCACGGTGACCGGGAGTTGGGCGGCGAGTCGATCCAGCACCTCGGCGGTGCCGTCGGTGGAGCCGTCGTTGATCACGATCACCTGCAACGGCCGGTAGTCGCTGCCGGTCATCGAGCGCACGCACGCCTCGATCCCGTCCGCCTCGTCCTTGACCGCCACCAGCAGGCTGACCCGAGGAGCCGGCAGCAGCGGCGGGAACGCGGCGGTGTGCCGGGGTTGTGGCGGCGCCTCACTGGGATCCACATAGCGGGCGTAGGCCAGATAGAACACGGCGACGGTGGCGGTGAGCACGGCGACGCCGTAGTACGCCAACAGCGGGGCGTATGGCAACTGGGGAAACTGTCGGGCCAGCAGGACGATCAGCGGTAGCAGTGCGAGCACGGTGAACAGCCGGCGCAGGCCACGCCGGACCGGAGGGCTTACCGGCACCTAGAGGACCTCCCGCCGAGGTAGCCCGGTCAGCCGGTAGGTGGCGTCGAGCACCATGGGCTGCGCGCGTAGCCACGACTCGTCCAGACCGGCCTGGGTGGTGTGTACGACCACCAGGTCCCACTCCCGGGCGGTGTGGTCGGCGATGCGGTGCAGGGTCCCGCCGTCGGACGTGCGGACCGAGGCGACCAGGTCGTCGACGAAGTCGACGCCCGCACCAGCGCGGATCAGCTCGCCGATGATCTCCAGCGCGGGTGACTCCCGGACGTCGGCGACGCCGGGCTTGTAGGTCACCCCGACCAGCAGGATCCGGGCCCCGAGCAGGGTACGGCCGACCCCGGCGAGCAGATCCCGGATCCGTTCGACGACGCGGCCAGGTCGGGCGGCGATACCCCGCATCGCGGTCTCGATGAGCGGTGCCTCGCGGCGTTGCCCGCGTAGCTGCCAGAGCAGATAGTGCGGATCGCAGGGGATGCAGTGCCCGCCCACCCCGGGGCCGGGCTGGAAGGCCATGAACCCGTACGGTTTGGTGTCGGCCCCGTCGATCACCTCGGTGACGTCCAGGTGCAGTTCCCGGCAGAGGTCGGCGAACTCGTTGGCCAGGGCGATGTTCACCGCGCGAAACGTGTTCTCCAGCAGCTTGGTCATCTCGGCTGCCTCGGGCGAGCCGAGTTGGTGCACCCGTGGGGCGATCCGGGCCAGCGCGGCGGCCGCCCGGGCGGTGCAGTCGGGTGTCGTCCCGCCGACGACTCGGGGAGTGAGTTCCTGACGGTGCCGGTCGTTGCCCGGGTCGACCCGCTCCGGGGCGAAGGCCACCCACACCTCGTGCCCGACCTGGAGTCCCCGGGCAGCCAGCGGCTCGACCAGCAGATCGCGGGTGGTGCCGACGTAGCTGGTCGAGGTGAGCACGATGGTCTGGCCGGGACGGGCGTGGGCGACCACTGCGGCGCAGGCGGCCCGCAGTGCCGTGAGGTCCGGGGCAAGGTGGCGGTCCACCGGTGTGGGCACACAGATCAGTACGGTGTCGGCGTCGGCGATGTCGCTGACCGAGGTGGTGAGTCGAAAGGCCGGATCGACAGCCTGTAGCGTCTCGCGCAGTCGGTCGCGGTCGACGTCGAGCAGGTCGGCTCGGCCCGCCCGGATGTCGTCGAGCCGGGTCGGGTCGATGTCGACGCCGATGACCCGGGACCCGCTGGAGATCAGGGCCAAACTGGTCGGCAGACCGACGTAACCGAGGCCGACCACGGCGGTGCGTGCGCCGGGTACTGCGGGCGTGGCGACGGCGGCGACTGGCTCCGCTGGGTCGGACGTGGCAGCCGGGGCAGTGGCGGTGCCGTCGGACCGGGCGGTTGGCAGGAGCTGCGACATGGTCGAGGCCCTCACGAAAGGTGAATGGGACCACCCAAGAGTGCCGATGTCGCTGATCCGGCGACCGCCGCCGAACAGCCAGCCAGTAGCGAGATTGCTACGAGTGGTGACTGTCCGATCGGTCAGTATTTTTCTGCGGGCCCGTACGGTGGCGGGATCTTCGTACCTCAGTGGGAGGTTCCGCATGGCCACGTGGGGATCGTGGGCCACGGCGGCCCCATTGGTCCCGGCTGTTTCTGCTGCTCGGGGGAATGTAAGAACCATCACTGGCGGTAAGGTGGCGGGCCGTGCCTGCCTCGATCTGCGGCCCGGGGATTGTGGCGACATTTGACGTAGCGCACCACCCTGCTCTGCGGGCGCTCACCGCCGTCAACGCTGCTGCCGACGGCGTCACGAAGAGGTAGCCTGGGCGCGGAGCCACGCGCGGGCGGGATCGCGCGTGATGAACGAGGAGCGGGACATGCTGTCGGGAGACGACGACATCTCGGGGTGAGCAGCCCCCAGCCAGCCCCTGGAGGGCGGCTGCCTGTCGTGACCCTGTCTTCCCGACCGGGGCGCCGGTCGCGTCCCGGCTTCCTTCCCGAGGTCTGCCTGCCATGTCCGACGTCTGCGTCATCTGCACCAACCTCTCCTTCTCCTGGCCCGACGACACCCCGGTGTTCCAGGACCTCTCCTTCACCGTGCCGCCGGGCCGCACCGGTCTGGTCGCGCCGAACGGCGCCGGCAAGTCGACACTGCTGCGTCTGATCGCCGGCGAACTCACCGCCACCGGCGGGCACGTGGCTGTCGACGGCGTGCTCGGCTACCTGCCGCAGGATCTGCCGCTGGCGGGGGAGTCAACAGTCGCCGAGGTGCTGGGCATCGCCCCGGCACTGGCGGCGCTGCGGGCCATCGAGTCCGGCGACGCCAGCGAGGCGAACTTCGCCGCCGTCGGCGACGACTGGGACGTCGAGGAACGCAGCCGCGCCGAACTGGACCGGCTCGGACTGGGTCACCTCGCCCTGGACCGGCGCCTGCACACCCTCAGCGGCGGGCAGATCGTCTCCCTCGGCCTGGCCGCGCAGCTGCTGCGGCGCCCGGACGTGCTGCTGCTCGACGAACCGACGAACAACCTCGACATCGACGCCCGACACCGGCTCTACGACGTGCTCGATCACTGGTCCGGGTGCCTGCTGCTGGTCAGCCACGACCGGATGCTGCTGGACCGGATGGAGCGCATCGCCGAACTCGACGGTGGGCAGTTGCGCCTGTTCGGCGGGAACTTCACCGCGTACGAGGAGGCGACGCGGGCCGCCCGCGAGACGGCCGAACGCCACGTCCGCAGCGCCGAGCAGGAGGTCAAACGGGAGAAGCGGGAGATGCAGCAGGCCCGCGAACGGGCCGAACGCAGAGCCGGCAACGCCGCCCGTAACCTCGGCAACGCGGGCCTGGCCCGGATCATCGCCGGTGGCCTCAAGCGCAGCGCCCAGGAGTCGGCCGGGCGGGCCCGGCAGGCCCACGCCAACCGGGTCAGCGAGGCGCAGGACCGCCTCGACGAGGCCAGCCGGGCGCTGAGGGAAGACCAGACCTTGACCCTGGACCTGCCGGAGACCGACGTGCCGGCCGGCCGGACGCTCGTCGAGGCCGAGGATGTGCAGGTGTGGCACGACGCGCGACAGTTGTTCGCCGGTGCCGGTGTCGGACTGACCATCCGAGGCCCGGAGCGCATCGCGCTGACCGGACCCAACGGTGTCGGCAAGTCCACACTGCTGCGTCTGCTCTGCGGTGAACGGAAACCAGAGGGTGGTCAGGTGCGCCGGGCCGACGGCCGGATGGCGTACCTGTCCCAGCGGCTGGATCTGCTCGACCCGACGCGTACGGTCGCGGAGAACTTCGCCGCACACGCCCCGGACCGCCCGCCGGCCGAGCAGCGGAACCTGCTGGCCCGGTTCCTGTTCCGGGGCGACCGGGCCCACCTGCCGGTCCATGCGCTCTCCGGCGGTGAACGCCTGCGGGCCACCCTGGCCTGCGTGCTCTACGCCCAGCCGGCACCGCACCTGCTGCTGCTCGACGAGCCGACGAACAACCTCGACCTGGTCAGCGTGGGGCAACTGAAGAATGCCCTGGACGCCTACCGTGGGGCGTTCGTGGTGGTCAGCCACGACGAGCGCTTCCTCAGCGACATCGGCGTACGCCGTTGGCTGCGACTCGACGACACCGGCCTACGGGAGTTTCCCGCCCCCGAACCGGTCTGATTCAGCGGGTAACCGTCCGATCGGTGCACCGCGGCCAGCACCTCGACGCATCCGGGCAGGTCGACGGGGTCACGGCCGCGCACGATGAACGGGATCACCTGGCGCTGACCGGGCTCGCCGCGGGACCGGTGTGTCGGGCCGGGGTGGCGCTGCGGTGGCGGAACACGTGCCGGTAGGTCTGCGGCGTCATGCCACTGACCCGGTGGAAATGCTGGCGGAGACTGGCGCCGGTGCCGAAGCCGGTGCGCTGGGCGATGCGTTCCACCGGCTCGTCGGTGGTCTCCAGCAACTCCTGCGCCAGGCGGACCCGTTGCTCGAGCAGCCACTGCAACGGCGTGGTCCCGAGCGTGTCGCGGAAACGCCGGGCCAGCGTGCGGGGGCTCAGGTGCGCCGCGCGGGCCAGCTCGGTGACCGACAGCGGCTCGTCGAGTCGACCACGTGCCCACTCCAGGACGGGGCTCAGGTCGGCAGGGGAGACGCCGCGTACCGGAGGCGCAGGATACTGGGTGTGATCGGCGGCGCGGTGCGGGGCGACCACCATCCGCCGGGCGACTTCGGCGGCGACCGCGGCGCCGTGATCCTGCCGGACCAGGTGCAGGCAGAGGTCGATGGCGGCGGCGGTGCCCGCCGAGGTGAAGATGGTGCCGTCGGCGACGTACAGCACCCGGGTGTCGAGATCGACGAGCGGGAACCGGGCGGCGAAGTCCTGGGCGTTCATCCAGTGGGTGGTGGCGCGGCGGCCGTCGAGCAGACCCGCGGCGGCGATCGCGTACGCGCCGGTGCAGACGCCCACGATCCGGCTGCCCTGGGCATACGCCTCCCGTAGCGCCTCGACCAGCGCGGCGGGCGGCGCGATCTGGGTCGGTCGGGCACAGGCGGGCACCAGCACGGTGTCCGCCACGACGAGATCGTCAAGCCCGTACGCCGGGTCGAGCCAGGAACCGCCGGTGGTGCGCAACGGGCCCGGTGCGGCGGCGCAGAGGCGCAGCTCGTACCACGGGTCGACGATGTCGCGGCGATCGGTGCCGAACACCTCCTGCGGCACCGCCAGCTCAAAGATGGGCAGGTTGTCGGTCACCGCCACCGCGACGAGGTGCGGACGCATGGCAGGAATCTAACGCACGGCGGCGACAATCCCGCTGTTCCGCCGGGTGGCGGACGACCGATGGTGATCACATGACACAGACCCCACCCGCAGCGGTGTCCGGCGGTCGGCTGACCGCCGCCCAGGGCACCGCGCTCTACGTCGGTGCCGTACTGGGTACCGGCGTGATCGCCCTGCCCGCGCTGGCCGCCGAGGTCGCCGGCCCGGCGTCCCTGCTGGCCTGGCTGCTGCTCGTGATCGTGTCGGTGCCGCTGGCGGCCACCTTCGCCGCGCTCGGTGCCCGCCACCCGGACGCGGGAGGCGTCTCCACGTACGCCCGGATGGCCTTCGGTCCCCGGGCTGCGGCGGTCGTCGGCTGGTGCTTCTACTTCGCGGTGCCCCCGGGCGCCGCCGCTGCGGCCCTGTTCGGTGGCGGGTACGTGGCGGCGGCCGTCGGCGGCGGCCGGATGACAGCGGTGGTGACCGCCGCGGTGCTGATGGTGGCGGTGACGATCACCAATCATGTAGGTGTGCGACTGGCCGGGCGGGTGCAGCTCGTGCTCGCCGGGATCCTTGTCGCCTTCCTGCTGCTGGCGGTGTTGCTGTCGCTGCCGCACGCGGCCGTGGACAACCTGGTGCCGTTCGCGCCCTCCGGTTGGAGCGCCATCGGCCCGGCCGCCGCGTTGCTGATGTGGAGCTTCGTCGGGTGGGAGGCGATCACCCACCTCGCCGGGGAGTTCCGGCGGCCGGGGCGGGATCTGCCGCGTGCCACCGCCGCCGCGGTCGTGGTGGTCGGTGCTTTGTATCTGACGGTGGCCTTCGCGACAGTCGCCGTGCTCGGGTCGGCGGCGGCAGGTGCCGACGCGCCGTTGGGTGAGCTGTTCGCGGTAGCGTTGGGCGGCGATGTGCGGTGGCTCACCGCCGCCGTCGCGCTGCTGCTCACCTTCGGCGCGATGAACACCTACTACGCCGGTGCGGCGAAGTTGGGTGCGGCGCTGGGGCGTGACGGTGCGCTGCCGGGCTGGCTGAGCCGGGGCAGCGTGGCCGGCGAGGTGCCGCGGCACAGCTTGGCCGTGGTGGCCGCGCTGGCGTTCGCGGCCCTGCTGGCGACAGCCGCCGCCGGCCTGGGCGTACGGCCGCTGGTGCTGGCCACCACCGCGTCCTTCATCGCGGTCTACGTGATCGGCGCGGCGGCGGCCCTGCGGCTGCTGCCGTGGGCCGGCGCGGCCTGGTGGGCGGCCGCGCTGACCCTCGTCGTGGTGCTGTTCCTGTTGGTGATGACCGGTGGATATCTGTTCTGGCCGGTGGTGTTGGCCGGGGCGACCTTGCTCTACCTCCGATTGCGCCCTGCCCCACGACAGAACACGGCCGGGCAGGGCGACCGGGGGCTACGGGATGGGCGGGAGAACCCGTACCGGCGTGCTGCTGAACGGGTCGGCCGGGTTGCCGTGGCCGAGCATCCCAGCGGTGTTGGCACCCCAGGTGGCCACGGTGCCGTCGCGCAGCAGGGCGGTGTTGTGCTGACCGCCGGCATCGACCACGCGGGCGTTGGTCAGCCACCGGGTGCAGGGTGCGCTCTGCCCGACCGCGCAGACTCTGACCGGAAGGCCGCTGGCGGTGGTGGTGCCGTCGCCGAGTTGCCCGCTGTAGTTTCCACCCCAGCTCAGCAGCTTGTTGTCGCGCAGCAGGGCGGTGCTGTGATGCCCGCCGGCCTCGACGCGTTGGACGTTGCTCAACGGTTGGGTGCAGGGAGCGGTCTGCCCGACCGCGCAGACGTACTCCGGGATGGCGGAAGTGGTGGTGGCGCCGTTGCCGATTTGCCCCCACGCGTTGGCGCCCCAGGCGACGACCGTGCCGTCGTCCAGCAGCGCCATGCTGTGTGAACCGCCGGCGCTGATGGCGCTGACGTTGCTCAGCAGGTGCGTGCAGGGCATGGTCTGGCCGACCGCGCAGACCTGGACCGGGACCGAGGTGGGGACGACCTGTCTGGGGAGGGTGATGCGGCCGTTGCCGAGTTGCCCGTAGTAGCTGGCGCCCCAGGTGGCGACGGTGCCGTTGCCCAGCAGGGCCACGCTGAACCCCCCGCCGGCCTCGATGGCGCTGACGTCGCTCAGATGCTGCGTGCAGGGTGCGGTCTGACCGACCGCGCAGACCCGGATCGGGATGTTTTGGGGTGATATGGTGCCGCCACCGAGCTCTCCGAGTTGGCTCTCGCCCCACCCGACGACAGTGTTGTCGGTCAGCAGCGCCAGGGTGTGCCCGCCGCTGGCGGCGATGGCCTTGACCCCGCCCAGGAACTGCGTGCAGGGTGCGCTCTGCCCGACCGCGCAGACCCTGACCGGGATGGCACTGGCTGTGTTGGTGCCGTTGCCGAGTTGCCCGCCGGAGTTGTAGCCCCAGGCGACGACCGTGCCGTCGCCCAGCAGCGCCGTGTTGTTCCATCTGCTGGCGGTGATCGCCTTGACCCCGCCCAGGAACTGCGTGCAGGGTGCACTCTGCCCGACCGCGCAGACTCTGACCGGAAGGCCGCTGGCGGTGGTGGTGCCGTCGCCGAGTTGCCCGCGGGTGTTGTTGCCCCAGGCGACGACCGTGCCGTCCGCACGAAGGGCCAGGCTGTGGTCAGACCCGGCGGAGGTGGCGATCACCCGGTCGAGCACGGTGCGCGGATGGGCGGCGACCGCGCCTCCCGGCGCGATGATGATGCTCAGCGTCGCGAGTGCCGCGAGTGCAGCCAGCACGGACGCGCGTGCGTACCGGCGCGCGATGCCGACGTCGGCGTACCTGGATCCGGTCGTGGTGGGGCAGCCACCCATGTTCGCTCCCTGCGGTCGGAGACAGCGGTCAGCCGCCGGCCGATCGGTCGCTGACGCGGCGCGACGACACAGACCCGGCGGTGACTTTCAGTGTCCGTTACAAATACGGATGGTGATGTCGCTCGGGCGACAGATCGGCACGCGCCGCTAGCCCTCGTCGGCGCACAGATCGTCGCGGGCCCGGGGCGGCACCCCGATCGACGACATCGCCTCGACGTAATGCTGGTACGCCGCGCCGGCCTCACCGTGGCGGCCCGCAGCCCGTAAGGTTCGGATGAACTCGCCGTGCACGCCCTCGTCGCAGGGTTCCAGTTCGAGCGCCCGGCCGAGGTGTCGCAGGGCCTCGTCGACCTGGCGCGACTGCCGGGCCAACGCCGCCAGCCGCCGCACCACCCGCAGGTAGCACCGCCGCGCCTCGTCGCGGGTGGCCCGCGCCCAGTCGTCGTACGGCTCGTCCTCCAGGAAGTCACCCCGGTACCGCCCCTCGGCGAGCAGGAGCGCGGCGCGGGCGTCGTCGACCGCGCCCTGCTCGGCGAGGTGCAGGCCGTGCGCGGACTCGGTGAGGAACTCCTCGACGTCGAGTTCGACGTGTGTGACGTCGAGCGCCAGACTGGCGTGTGCCGCGACCACATAGTGGTCGGTGGGGGCACGGCGGTCGGGGTCCAGGACGGCGCGCAGAGTGGACAGCGCCACGGAGAGCCGGTGACCGACCCGGGCCGGATCCTGACCGGGCCAGAGCAGCTCACCGAGCTGTTCCCGGGACACCGCGCGACCACGCCGGGCCGCGAGGATCCGCAGCAGGTCCCGGGCCTTGCGCGACTGCCACGCCGTGGCCGGCACCTGCGTGCCCGCCACGAACAGCGCGAACCGCCCGAGCGTACGCATCCTGACCTGGGCCACCTCAGGGAACTGACCGGGCGGCACCGGCACCCCGGCCGCCGTCAGCCGGGTGGCGGCCAGCCGGGCGGTGAGGCGTTCCGCCGGTGGTGCCCCGGACAGCCGGCCCAGCAGCACCGCCACCCGGTCCGCAGCCACCCGCGAATCGATGTCGCGCAGGATCGCCAGCGCCTCCCGCCAGGCGCGGCGGGCGGCGTCCGGATCGGTGATCACGGCACCGTACAGCTCCAACGCCTCGGCCAACGCCGCGCGGTCCCGATGCCGCCGGGCCGCCTCGGACGCCGACGCCGCCACCTCGGCCGCCAGCTGCCGATCCCCGGTCTCCAGAGCCACCCAGCCCAACGCCAGCCGGGCGGTGGCGGAGTCGGGCCCGCGTTCCCGCTCGACCGCGCGCCGGGCCAGGTCGGTCGCCGTGGCGGCGTCCGTACCGGCGACGAGCCGGGCCAGGCCGGCCAGCGCCGGCACCTGCGCCTGCCGGTCGGCGACCGGCTCGCTGGCCCGCAGCGCCTCCTCGTACGCCGCCCGCGCCAGCGTGGTGCGACCCCGCAGGGCGTGCACCTCGCCGATGCCCAGCAGCGGATATGCCACCTTGCGCGAGCCCATCCGTTGCAGCAGCGGCACCGCCCGCTCGTGGCACGCCAGCGCCTCGTCCAACCGGCCCAGCCGGAAGTACGCGGTGCCCTGGTTGACCAGGGCCAGGGCGAGCATCGCGGCGTACCCGTTGGCCTGGGCCAGCTCCACCGCGGGCCGCAACTCGGCGAGCGCCTGCGCGTAGTGTCCCTCACCCACCAGGGCGGACGCCCGGTTGGCGCGGATCCGGGTCACCTGCACGGTGTCCCGTGCGGACTCGGCGGCCCGCAGCGCCTTCTCGTGATGCTCGTCGGCACCCGGCCGGTCGCCGCGCAGCTTGGCCTCCAACGCCAACGCGGCGTGTGCCGTGGCCAGCGCGTCGTCCCCGCCGACCGCCAGCGCCTCGGTCAACGCCCGGCGGGCGTGGTCCCCACAGCCGGCGGCGTCCCCGCTGGTCCAGTACGCCGCCGCGCTCCACGCCAGCAGCCGTACGTTGTCGATGGACGGTTCCGGGTCGAGCCGACCCCGACGGAAGATGTCGATGGCAGAACCGGGCTCCCCGCGCAGGTAGTGCACCAGACCCCACCGCCAGGCCAGGTCTGCGGGCAGCGCCTTGCGCGCACCGGCCAGCGCCGCGTATCCGTTGATCGCGGCATCGAAGTCACCGAGGATCTGCAACGCTTCGCCGTGCAGCAGCCGCAGGTCGTCGCGGCGGGCGTGCTCCGGCAGGGCTCGGTACGCCGCGACGACGTCCTCGGCGCCACCCGAGGTGAGCATCGCGGCGCCGTGCGCGGTGAGCAGCCGGGCCGTCTCCTCGGCGGCACCGCAGCGGGCGTACGACCGCAGCGCCGGCACCGGGCAGCCGCGTTCGGCGTACCAGGGTGCGGCCCGCGCGTGCAGGCGCACCGCCTCCGCAGTGGGCAGCGGCAGCCAGCGGCGGAACACCTCGGCCACCACCGGCACCATGGCGTACCGCTGCCCGTCGGCGGTCACCGGGCGCAGCAGGCCGATCCGGGCCGACCAGGCCAGCAGCGGCCCGCCGCGCCGGTGCCCGAGCAGCCGGCACAGGTCGGCCTGTACCGGATCGAGCTGCGCGACGTCGCGCAGCAGCCGACGCAGCTCGGCCGGAAGGTCGGCGAAGACCTCCCGCACCAGGTACGACTCCACCGGGCTGCCCGGACCGGCCAGGTCGGTGCCGTCGGCGCCGCTGGCACTCACCGCCTTCGCGGCCAGGGCGACAAGCGCCGGCCAGCCCGTGGTGGCCGCGTGGATGCGGGTGGCGAGCGTGGCGTCGGCCATGCCGTGGTCGGCGAGGACCGTCCGCACCTGCTCGGGCGTGAGCGCCAACTCCGCCGGCCCGTACTCGGCCAGCAGCCGCGCCTGCCGCCGCCCGGCCGGTGCCGGCGGCCACCGGGTCGACACCACCAGGCGCAGCCGTTCCGGAAGCAGCTCCACTGCCGTCAGCAGCGCCTGCGACTGCCGTGGCGACAGTCGCGGCACGTCGTCCAGGACCAGCCAGGCCGGTGCGGTGGTAGACAGTTCCGCGCCCCACCGCGTGCCCAGCGCGGCGAGCCGGGCCGGATCGTCGACCGCCAGGGCCACCGCCTCCGCGCCGTCACACCAGCGGGCCGGGCGTTCGCGCAGCCAGCCGCGTACGGCCTCCGTCTTCCCGTAACCGGCAGCGGCGACGACGGCGGAACACCGCCGGCTCAACACCTGATCCTCCGACACAGCCCCGCCTTCCGGTCGCAGTCTGCCCCACGTCTATTGGGCCCCTCACCGGCTGTGCGGAGTACGCCAGCGTCGCGGTTGCGACAGCAGCTGACCCGTCGACTTTGACGTCACCTTGACGACGTCCTGAGCCCGCACCCCGACGATGTCCCGGTCCACACATCGACCACCACCAGGGGGTAGATCATGACAAGACGAATGTCCGGGCGGGCACTGCTCGCCGTACTGGTAGCCCTGCCGACGCTGGCCGCGGTGTCGGCCGCGCCGGCCAACGCCGCCGACACACCGGGGGCCGCTGTCGTCAGCGACGAACTGGTCGAGCGTGAGATCGAGCTGGCGCGGCTGGGTTACCGCAACGGCGTCCAGGTGACCTTCACCCGGGACGCCGAGTCCGGTGACTGGGGCCTGCGCGAGGACGGGCAGGTGGACCGGAACGGGCCGCTCGTCGACGACGACAAGCCCGGGATGCTCGCCGCGTACCTGAGCATCACGCCGGCGTCCGTGCCGGTGCCGCGCGAGTTGCTGGCGGAGCCGGCGCCGGGCACGCCGACCCCGCCGGAGCTGGCGGGTCGGGCGATCGCGCCGTCCCCGGTCGTCGTCGACGACCTCGCCGTGCCGGCGTCGGGCGGTACCGCCCGCAAGGCGGCCATCACCAGCTGCTGGGACCTGGCCTGGGATCCGTACCACTGGCTGGAGCTGCCCGGCTATCCCGTTCCGGCGTCGGTGCACCACCCGATGAGGACCTACTACTCGGCCGACTTCGGTGGCCGGGCGATGTACTCACACAGCTACCTGGCCAACTGCTCCGGCGGCACCGCCGCCCGGCACCGCATCTACTACCGGAAGGTCAACGGCGACTACGTCAAGCACCACGACTTCTTCGTCCCGTCCTGGCACTGGCAGAAGGTGACCAAGGGTTCCGTGCACCGCTTCCGCGCGGTGCTCTACGACGGCGCGTGGGGCGACACCCGCAACGGCAAGTACACGGGCTGACGGCACGGATCGTCCGGCTCCGGCGGGCCACCACGGCCCGCCGGAGCCGACCCCCGTTACTCCCAGCGGAACAGCAGACCCGCCACCACCGCGCCCAGCACGACGGTGCCGGAAAGACCGAGCAGGTGGGCGGCCTCGACGCCGGTGCCGGCCGACGCGGCGGAGAGCGCCTCGACGGCGGCCCCGAAGGGCAGCCAGGCGCCGATCTCGGCGAGCGGCTCGGGCAGCGCGTCCCGGCCGCCGAACATGCCGCCGAGGGCGCCCACGGCGAAGAAGACGACAAGGCCGATGGCGACCGCCGAGTTCGGGGTGGGCGCGACCGCCGCGACGATCATGCCGGTGGCGTACATCGCCGCCATGGTCAGGGCGAGCACGCCGAGCACGGCAGCGGTGCCGGCGGGTGGGTTGGCGTCGAACACGACGTACGCGACGACGAGCGCGCCGGCACTGCCGACGATCGTCTGGATGATGCTCACGATCGCCTGGGCGGCGAGGACCATGGCCGGTGACGCGGGAGTGACCGCGAGCCGGCGCAGGATCCCGCTTCGCCGGTAGTAGGCGAGGAAGCTCGGCATGTTGATGATGCCGATCATGGCGATGACCATCGTGATCACGATGGGCAGGACGAACACGTCAAGCGCCGTACGTCCGTTCACCACCACCTGGTCGGCGGCGGAGGAGGCGCTGGTCAGCAGGATCAGCAGCGGAAGGCCCAACGGGACCATCAGGCCGGCCGTGTCCCGGACGACCATCTTTGACTCGCAACCGACAAGCGTGAGCAGGGAACGCAGCCCGGGACGGTGCGCCGCGACGCCGGTGCTCATGCCGTCACCTCCAGATCCTTGCCGGTCAACGCGACGAACGCGTCGTCGAGACTCTCGGTGCCCACCCGCGCGACGAGGCCGGTCGGGGTGTCGAGCGCGAGGATCCGGCCGGCGTCGATGACGGCGACCCGGTCACAGAGCCGCTCGACCTCCTCCATCGCGTGACTGACCAGCAGGATGGTGACCCCGTCGGCCTTGAGCTGCTCGATGGTGCCCCACATGCGTCGCCGGGCCGCCGGGTCCAGGCCGGTGGTCAACTCGTCGAGGATCACCACGCGGGGCCGCCCGGCGAGGGCGAGGGCGATCGAGAGCCGTTGCTTCTGCCCACCGGAGAGCTGCTCGAAGATGGTCCGCCGCTGGTCGGTCAGCTCGACGAGGTCCAGCAGCTCGGCGGTGCTCCCGGGGGCTGGATAGAAGCTGCGGTACAGGTCGAGCAGCTCCGTGACGCGCAGGTTGTGGTGCAGGTAGGCGTCCTGGAGCTGCACGCCGAGCACCTGTCGCAGCCGGGCCCGGTCGCGGCGGGGATCGAGGCCGAGTACGCGTACCCGCCCCCGGTCGGGACCGCGCAGACCGGCGATCATCTCCACAGTCGTCGTTTTCCCCGCACCGTTGGTGCCCAGGATGCCCATCGTCTCGCCGGTGTCGACGCGCAGACTGACATCGACGACGGCCTGGGTCCGTCGGTAACTCTTGGCGAGGTTCTCGGCGAGGATCGCCGGCTCGGAACTGCTCATGCCTCGACGCTAGAAGCAGCGGCGGGACGAGTCTTGTGCCGGAAGTCATCACCCGTGGCCATGACTTCCGGCACGGGTGTGCATGGCGTACGCCGACCTACAGTGGGCGGCATGCGACGTGTCGGCACCGACGAGTGGTCCGGTCTCGCCATGCTCGTGGTGGCGGTCGGGGTCGCCGTGCCTGGCCTGTTCGGCGCCATCGAGCTGGTGCTACCGCGAGGCTGGTGGGTGGCGCTGTTCGTCCTCTTCCTGTCCGCCCTGCTCACCTCGGTGGCGGCACCGTCGGGCTGGTCGCGGCGGGTGGCGTTCGGCACGGCAGTCGTCGCCTCCTGGGTGCTCGTGCTCTCCGCCCAGCAGCTGGGACTGCTGCCGGTCCTGCTGGTCCTCACCGCCTCGGTGAGCGTCTACGTGGTGCCGCTCGGCGCGGGTCTGGCCCTGGTCGGCCTCAACACCGCCGTGATCATTTTCATCGCCACGTCGGCCACGCGCGCACCGGTGGAGCTGACCCTGACCGTGGGCTTCTATCTGCTCATCCAGGTGGCCTCGCTGCTCAGCTCGGTCACCCTGCTGCGGGAACAGCGGAGGCGCCGGGAACTGGCGGTGGCGCACGTCGGGCTGCAGGCCGCCGGCCTCCGGCTGGAGGAGTCGGCCCGGACCGAGGAGCGCCTGCGGATCTCCCGGGAGCTGCACGACCTGATCGGACACCAGTTGACAGTGCTGACCCTGGAGTTGGAGACCGCTCGGCACCTCGACGGCGCGGCGGCGCAGCGGCACGTGGAGCGCGCCGACCGGGTCGCCCGGGAACTGCTCGGCGACGTCCGCAGCACGGTCGGGCAACTGCGAACCGAAACCCCCGACCTCGAAGAAGCCCTCCGGCGGATGGCTCGCGACCTGCCCGGCCTCGACGTCATGATCGAGGTCGCGCCCGGGGTACGGGTGGACGAGGAGCGCGCCGCAGCGCTCGTCCGCGCGGCGCAGGAAATCATCACGAACACCATCCGGCACGCCGAAGCGCGGCACTTGTGGATCACGGTCACCGGCGACGACACCGGCACCGTGCTGGAGGCACGAGACGACGGGTGCGGCGCGCGGAACCCGGTGTTCGGCAACGGGCTACGCGGCCTCCGGGAACGGTTCCGGGCCCTCGGCGGCGAGGTCGCCGTCGACGGTGAGACAGGGTTTCGGGTCACCGCACGGGTGCCGGCGTCATGACCCGCGTGGTCATCGTCGACGACCAGACGCTCATCCGGCAGGGCATCCGGGGGCTGCTCGAGGTCGCCGACATCGACGTGGTGGGTGAAGCTGCCGACGGCCGGGCCGCGCTCGCCGTGATCGAGCGGACCGCGCCCGACGTGATCCTGCTCGACCTGCGGATGCCCCGCTTCGACGGCATCTGGACGATCGAACAGCTGCGAGCCGCCGAGATCGACATCCCGGTGCTGGTGCTCACGACGTTCGACGACGACGCGCTGGTGCTGGGCGCCCTGCGCGCGGGCGCTCGCGGCTATCTGCTCAAGGACGTGACGCTGGGGCAGCTCACCCGGGCCATCCACACGCTCGCCGAGGGCGGCACGCTCATCGCCCCGTCCATCACCGACCGGATGCTGCGGGCGATCCGCTCCGGCCCCTCACCGGTCGGAGCGGACGCCCCCGCCGTGCCGGGCCTCACCGAGCGCGAGCAGGAGGTGCTGCGACTGGTCGCGCACGGTTACAGCAACCGCGAGATCGCCGGGGTCCTCTTCCTCGCCGAGGGCACCGTGAAGAACCACGTCTCCACGATCCTCACCAAACTCGGCGCCCGGGACCGCACGAACGCCGTCCTCCGCGCCCTGCACGACGGCATCCTCGACTGACCCCCACCCCACCACCCC
>NZ_POTX01000066.1 GCF_003236305.1 Micromonospora endophytica
GGGCGGGTGGCGGGCGAGTCGGACGGCGATCGCCACCCCGGTGCCGATCAAGAGGGCGGCGGCTATCGCCCGGCCGCCGGGCAGGGTGCTGGCGATCAGGTGTCCGGGGAACGGTGACTGGGCCGGGCTGGAGACCAGGCCGAGTCCGAGCGGGAAGCGCAGCACGTTCTCCACGAGTGCTTCGCCGTCGACAAGCAGGGCGGGTAGCAGTGCGGCGGCGGGCAGTCCCAGCGCGCCGGCCGCCACGCGGAGCCCGGTCCGTCGGGTGATGCCCCAGATGATCAGCACTGCGGCGACCGGCCAGGCGAGGAGCTTGAGTGCTCCGGCCAGTCCGACGGCGATGCCGGCTCGGCCGGGACGTG
The DNA here is from genome assembly GCF_003236305.1 of Micromonospora endophytica. Lineage (GTDB taxonomy): Bacteria > Actinomycetota > Actinomycetes > Mycobacteriales > Micromonosporaceae > Micromonospora > Micromonospora endophytica. Next base: position 363 of record NZ_POTX01000066.1, read on the forward strand.
CGGTGGCGGCGTAGGCGAGGGCCAGCAGGCAGAGCGCGAGTACGGGCAGGTCGTCGCCGCCGGTGGCCAGGGTGAGTGCGCAGACCGGGAGGACGGTGGCAGCCTGCGCGGCGCGGAGCAGCAGTGCGTCGTGGCGGGGTGGCCTGGTGGTGGCCGGGGGGTGTCGCAGGGTGTGGATGGCGAGGAGGAGGACGAGCACGGTGCCGATGGCGAACCAGATCCGGGCGTCGGTCCACCAGGTGTCGGTGAGGGCTCGGGGTAACCCGAACAGCGCCATCGCCGGCTGGTAGGGGGTGTAGCCGAGCAGTTGGTGGTCGGGGGGCAGCGCGGCGATCGCGTCGGGCCCGAGGTACGGCGTACCGGTGTCCAGGAGGCGGCGGCCGGATTCCTCGATGACCAGCACTTCTTCCTGGGCCCGGTCGGTGCGTCCGGCGGCGCGCTGCACGCTCTGGGTGACCAGGGGCAGCAGGACTGCGGTGGTGAAGGTGAGGGCGGTGACCAGCCAGCGGGCCGGTAGGCCGGCGAGCGGGGTGGTGGGCCGCCGGTGCCGGGTGATGAGTTGGCCGGTCGCGATGATGGCGGCGGCGAGGTATCCCAGTGCGGCGATGGCACCCCAGGCGCGGTGCGGGGTGAGGGTGGAGGTGGCGGCGGTGATCGCCGCGAAGGCGGCCGAGGCGGTGTAGAGGCCGAGGTCGAGCGGGAGGCCGCCGGCGGCGGAGTCGAGGTGGTGCCACCACCGGGGGCGGAGGTTGGTCGGGGTGGTGGTGCTCATCGGGTGCAGTGTGTCAGGCGGGCTGGTGGCGACCGCGGGCACCCGGTCGGCGGCCGGGCGGCAGCCGGACCACCGCGCCGGCGTCGTGCAGTGCGGCAGCGAGGGTGCCGGGTCGGCCGCCGGAGCCTCGGCGGAGTGCGGCGAGCAGGGTTCCGGCGGCCAGTGGTCGGGCGAAGAGGTGGCCTTGTCCGGCGGTGCAGCCGAGTTCCCAGAGGGCTCGGCGTTGTGCTTCCCGTTCCACTCCCTCGGCGACCACCGACAGGTCGAGGCTGCGGCCGAGATCCAGGGTGGAGCGGACGATGGCGGCGGCTTCGGCGGAGGACTCCATCGCGGTGACGAAGCTGCGGTCGATCTTCAGTTCGTGTACGGGGATCCGGGAGAGCAGGGAGAGCGAGGAGTAGCCGGTGCCGAAGTCGTCGAGTGCGAGCCGTATGCCGGCGTCGCGGAGGCGGGTGAGGATCTGGTCGACGACGTCGAGTTGGCTGAGGGTGAGGGTTTCGGTCAGTTCCAGTACGAGCCGGTCGGGGGGCAGGTTGTGGGCGCGTAGGTGGCTCAGCACCGCGTCGGGGAAGCGGGTGTCGAGCAGGCTGCGGGGGGAGACGTTCACCGCCACCGGGATGTCGAAGCCGGCGTCGCGCCAGGTGCCGGCGGCGATGAGGGCTTGGTCGAGGATCGCCTCGGCGAACGCGGGTAGCAGTCCGGAGCGTTCGACGGCTTCGAGGAACCGCAAGGGGTCGATCATGCCGTGGGTGGGGTGGCGCCATCGGGCGAGTGCCTCGACGGAGATGACGGCGCCGGTGCCGAGGTCGACGATGGGTTGGAAGTTCACGGTGAACTCGTGGTCGGCGACCGCGCGGGGCAGTTCGCCGCCGAGGGTGAGGCGGCCGAGGTCGGCGGTGTCGCGGGCGGGGGCGTACGTGGTGATCCGTTGTCCGGCGCGTTTGGCTTGGTACATGGCGACGTCGGCGCGGCGGAGTAGTTCGACCATGCCGCCGGTGGCGGGCGCGACGGCTATGCCGCCACTGGCCTCGACGTTGATCCGCATGCCGTCGATGTCGAATGGTTCGTGCAGCGCCGCCAGCAGCGTCTCGGCCCGGTGTGCGGCCACCGCGGGTGCGGGCAGGGCCCGTAGGAGTACGGCGAATTCGTCGCCGCCGAGCCGGGCGACGAGGTCGTCGGTGCGGGCGGCACTGCGGAGTCGTTCGGCGACCTGTACGAGGGTCTGGTCACCGGCGGCGTGACCGAGGGTGTCGTTCACCTCTTTGAAGTGGTTCAGGTCGATGAGGACCAGCGCGGTGACGCCGTCGGCGTGCCGGTGGTGTAGTTGTTCGTTGCCCTCGTCGATCAGGTGGCGTCGGTTGGCCAGGCCGGTCAGGGCGTCGTGGGCTGCGGCGTGGGCGTGTGCCTGCGCGACCCGGGCGAGTTCGGCGTACGCCTGGGCGTTGCGTACGGCGGTGCACAGCGCGGGGGCGAAGGTGTGCAGGGTGTACCGCTCTCGTTCGTTGAGTTGCACCGGGCCCCGGAAGCGCAGTCGCAGCACGCCCACGTCGACCGAACGGTCGTGGCCTTCGAGTGGGGTGGCGACGACCGCGTCCTGCCGGGTGGGTGCCTGGTCGGCCGGTCCGTCGTAGGTGATGCCTGCGGAGTTGCCGCGTACCAGGCGGGCGGCGTCGTGCAGTTCCACCTCCACCTCGTCGGCGGAGAACAGGTCGGTGGCGCGGGTGACCGCTGTGGTGAGGACCTGGTCGAGTTCGACGACGTTCAGTGCGTCGGTGGTCTGGGCGAGTTGCTGCCATGCCTGTTGTTCGGTGCGGCCGCGGACTCTGGTGGAGTAGGCGAGGTGCAGGCTGAGTACGAGGGGCGGTACGGCGAGCAGGAGCCAGGGGTCGGCCTGGAGGATGAGCAGGCTACCGAGGGCGACGCTGAACCGGACGACGTAGCCGGCGATTCGTAGGTCGAGGTTCTTGCGGAAGTGCTGGGAGACCGGTGTGCCGGAGGCCAGGGCGATGACGGGGATGGCCAGGATCTCGTCGAGCAGCACGGCGACGAGGTAGGCCAGCGCGAGCGGTGGGATCAGGTGTGCCGGGGAGCCGGTCAGGCCGTCCCAGCCGGCTGCGGCGAGGGCGGCACCGGCGCCGACGGCCATCAGGATGTTCTTTCCGACGCCGAAGGCGAGTTTGATCGGCGGCAGGTGCAGGGAGGCCAGGGCCACGCCGGCGGCGGTGCACAGCACCACCCATGAGGTCGGCGCGAGCGCGAGGGAGATGACCAGCGCCGTTTCGTTCCAGCTGATCGAGTGTCCGGTCGACCTGATGCGTACGTCGGTCTTGACGAGGGTGCCGACCGCACTCATGAAGATCAACATCGTGAGTACGGACAGGTCGCTGAGCGGGGTGGTCAGGGGGGAGGTGGACGCGACAAGGGTCGAGGCGATCACCGCTGTGGCGGCGAGCACGACGACGAGACCGACTAGCAGCGTGAGCCGCCGATCGGTCTCATTGTCTCGTGTCGAGGGATGGATCATGCCCCTCCTGACGGTCGGTCACATCATGGTGACAGCCTACCGTCGGCAGTCCGAAGTCCCGGGAAACAGATCAGGTCCAGTCGTTGCCGCGCATGCCACACCTCCTTGAATCTCGTGTCCCGAGCTCTCCGGGGAGATCTCGTTCGCTGACGAGAAAGACGTTAAGTGGTGGCAGGGTGGTCAAGCCAGAATAAATGTGACATTACGCAGAATTAGCCAAGAGGGTGACTATTCCTAACGTTCTGTCATAGCGAGCTATGCGGAGCGCATCGGCGATAAGGGCTCGTCCGCCGCTGCCCTGTCCTGGAGCCCGGCCTACGAAATTCACCGCCACCCTTGCACAGCGGATTCTCGTACTGAAAGGCGGTGTAGCGCCACTACCAGGCATGGTGTTCGTTGCGAGCGATCGGCCGGATGCACATTGTTAAGGTTTGGGCACGCAAATCGACTCCCGACGAGGAGCCCGGGGAATGTGAAGATTGAGACGCTTGGTGGCCTTCGGGTGTGGTCAGCGGCATCCCGGGTCGACCTGGGTACGCCGAAGCAACGGACTGTTCTGGCGATGCTGGCGATGAGACCGGGGCGGATGGTCGACCTGACGGAGCTGATCGACGAGATCTGGCCGGAGGGCCCACCCCGCTCGGCGGTACCCAACGTCCGCACGTACGCGGCGAACCTCCGTCGTGCGTTCGAGGCGCATGATTCCGGCCGCGGCGTCCTGGTCCGGCAGGGCAACGGTTACCGGTTGGACGTTCCGGCGGCGGCGGTGGATCTGTTCCGCTTCCTCGACGACGTCGAACAGGCCCGCGTCCTGCTCTCCAGGGGCGAGGTGGAACCGGCCCGATCGAGGCTGAGCGAGGCGATGAGCCGCTGGCTCGGACCGCCGCTGGTCGGGATGCCGCTCGGGCCGTCCCTGACCGCCCAGGTGGCCGCCGCGCAGGAGCAGTACCTGCTCGCGGTGGAGTTGCTCGCCGACATCGACATCAAGGCCGGGTGGGTCGACGAGGCGATTCCCCTGCTGCGGCGGGCGGTGGCCGCCCACCCGCTCCGTGAGTCGGCGGTGCTGCTGCTGATGCGGGCCCTGGCCCAGCGGGGTGACCTGACGGGTGGGATCTCCGTCTACCGGGCGGCGGCCAGAGCCATGCAGGAGGAGCTCGGCGTCGAGCCGATCGTGGAACTACGGCGCCTGTATCAGGCGATGATGGAGCGGGAATCCGGTCCGGCCGGGCGCGAACCGGTTCCGGAGATCGCCCGACCCGTCCCGCCGGAGCCCGCGTCGCCGGGGCTCGCCGGGCGGCAGTGGGACTGGCTGCCGAGACCGGTCGCCGACTTCGTCGGCCGGGTTGACATCGTCGAACGCCTGGTCGCCAAGTCCCGGTCCGGCGACGGGTCGGAGCCGCGGGTTCACCTGATCGACGGAATGGCGGGCAGCGGCAAGACCACCCTCGCCGCCCGCGTCGCTCGACGCCTGGTGTCCGCGTACCCCGACGGTCAGCTCTTCATCGATCTCCGGGGACACGAGGACGGCAACCTCGTGCCGCCGGCCACCGCGCTCGTCGCGCTCCTGCGGCAGCTGGGCGTCCCGGCCGGGCGGATCCCGATCGACCTGGAGGAGCGTCGTGGGCTGTGGCGGCGGGAACTGTCCGCCCGCCGGGTCGTCGTCGTGCTCGACAACGCGTACGACAGCGCGCAGGTGATTCCGCTGCTGCCGGTCACCTCCTCCTCGGTGGTGATCGTCACCTCCCGGCGGCGCCTGGTCGACCTGGACGTGGGGCCGCCCGAGTCGCTCTCCGTGCTCTCCGCCGAGGAGGGGTTGCGGCTGCTGGCCGCCACCGCCGGCCCCGGGCGGGTACAGGCCGAGCCCGAGGCGGCGGCGGAGATCGTCCGCCGCTGCGGCAACCTGCCGCTGGCGATCAGGATGGTCGGGTCACGCCTGGCCCACCGACCCAGCCGGCGGCTGGCGGACCTGGCGGCCCGGCTGGCCGTGGAGGAGTCGGGACTGGCCACCTTCGCCACCGGCGACCAGAGTGTGGCCTCGGCCTTCGGTGCCTCGTACGAGCCACTCAACGACGTGACCAAGCGCGTCTTTCGGCTGCTCGGTCTGCACGCCGGCCACTACGACGTGGGAATGGTCGCGGCGATGGCCGGGCTGACGCATGCCGAAACGGGTCGGATACTCGACGATCTGGTCGACTGCCATCTGCTGGAGGAATCGGAGAACCGCCGATACCGGATGCACGATCTGGTCCGTCAGTTCGCTCGGGAAAGATGCGTCGAGGTCGATTCGGCCCAGGTTCGTCAGGATGCGCTCGTCAGCCTGCTCAATCATGTCCTGCACATTTGCATTCAGGCGGCGGAACCATTGAATCGGCTTCTGGAAGTGCGGGAGGACGTCGGCGTCACGGCACCCGAGCGGCCGGATCTGGTGACCGCGTCCGGTGTCCTCGACGTCGACTGGCTGGAGCGGGAACGGAGCAATCTCAACCTTCTCGTCGAGTTGGCGGCAGCGCACGGCCTGCACGCGTACACCTGGCGGATGGCCCGGGTGCTGTGGCGGTTCTTCTTCGTCCGCGGATACTTCGAGGACATTCTGCGGACCCATGAGCTGGGGCTGGTCGCGGCGGAACGTTCCGGCGATCGGCTGGCGATGTGCATCATGAACAACTACCTCGCCTCCGCGCTGACCAAAACCGGCTCCTACCGCCGGGCGATCGACTGCCTCAATGCGGCGTTGGCCATCGCCCAGGAATCGAGCAATCTCTTCGAGACCGCGAAGATCCGGGGGAACCTCAGCGTCGTCTACTGGTCCAAGGGTGAGTTCGAGGAAGCGGCGAAACTGGGCACGGAGGCACTCCGGGAGCTGCCCATGAGGTACGCCCACCGGTTCGTCATCTATCTGCCCAACCTGGGACTCGCCCTGACCTCGCTGGGACGCTACGCCGAGGCGCTGCGGGCGCACCGTCTCCACCTCTACTGGGCCAACGTACGCGGTGACCGATACCAGATCGCCAACGCGCTGAGTCACATCGCCGGAGTGCGGGTACGCCTGGGAGACCACCGGCAGGCGGTGCGGCTGTTGCGGTCCGCCATGATCCTCTTTGCCCGGACCGGTCACCGGTACGGCGAAACCGACGCGCGCAACACGCTGGGCATCGCGTACCGCGAACTCGGCCTACCGGCGCAGGCCCGGCGGCAACACGAACTCGCCCTGGAACTCGCCGGCGACTCGGCCGAACGGCATGCGGAGTGCGGTGTACTCAACGATCTCGCGCACACCCTCGCCGCCGGTGGCGACACCGAAGGCGCGATCCGGGCGCACCGACGCGCGTTCGATCTGGCCACCCGGATCGACAACCGGTACGAGCAGGCGCGGGCGCTGGCCGGGCTCGCCGAGCGGCTGCTGACCACGGATCCGGCGGAGGCTCGCCGGCACTGGGAACGGGCCCTGGCGATGTTCCGGGCGATGGGGGCACCCGAACGGCACGAGGTCGAGCATCGACTGGCCGACACCGGACCAGGCCAGGCGCACTTATCGATTTCTTATCGACACCGCCGGTAGCGTCGTGATGTTTGCGAACGGGGGGAGATCCGGCGCTGTCGGATCTCATGCGCGGCCCTGCCGTCAGGTGTCCCAGCCACTTGACGGCAGGCCGGCGCGACGAGGGGCGGCACTGCGACGGGGGGCACGGGGATGTGTCGCCCTTCGAACGCTCTGTCGTACCACAGAGATAGGCTCGCGAACGTGACCGAACCCGCCCAGCTCACCCACGTCGACACGGCCGGTGCGGCGCGCATGGTCGATGTCTCCGCCAAGCAGGTAACGGGCCGCTCGGCGATCGCCGCGGGTCGGTTGCGCACCACCAGCGAGGTGATCGAGTTGTTGCGCCGCGACGGGCTGCCCAAGGGCGACGCGCTCGCGGTCGGTCGCCTCGCCGGCATCATGGGCGCCAAGCGCACGCCGGACCTGATCCCGCTCTGTCACCCGATCGCGTTGCACGGTGTCACAGTCGATCTGTCGCTCACCGCCGACACCGTCGAGATCAGTGCGACCGCCCGCACGGCCGACCGCACCGGGGTGGAGATGGAGGCGTTGACCGCCGTCGCAGTCGCCGGTCTGGCCCTGGTCGACATGGTGAAGGCGGTCGACCCGGCGGCCAGCGTCGACGCGGTCCGGGTGCTGCGCAAAGAAGGTGGCAAGACCGGCCTGTGGCAGCGTCCGGAGGACCGGCCGTGATCCGCGCCCGGGTGGTGGTGGCCTCCAACCGGGCCGCCGCCGGCGTCTACGCCGACACCAGCGGTCCACTGCTCGTCGCCGGCCTTCGCGAATGGGGCTGCGCGGTGGACGAGCCGGTGGTGGTGCCCGACGGCGAGCCGGTCGGCGCGGCGCTGCGGGCAGCCGTGGCGGACGCCGTCGATGTGGTGCTGACCAGCGGCGGCACCGGGATCAATCCCACCGACCGCACCCCCGACGTGACCCGTGACCTCCTCGACTACGAGATTCCCGGCATCGCGGAGGCGATTCGCGCGCACAGCCGCGACAAGGTGCCCGCCGCGGCGCTGTCCCGGGGCGTGGCCGGCGTGGCCGGTCGCACGCTTGTGGTCAACCTGCCCGGATCGACAGGTGGGGCCCGCGACGGCCTCGCCGTGCTGGGACCGATCCTCGCGCACGCCATCGATCAGTTGCGCGGCGGCGACCACTCGACCACCGGCTAGGCTCGGTCCGGTGAAGACGGAAATCTCCGCCGCCGCCGACCCGGCCGCGGCGCCACCGCCAGCCGGTTGGGAGGAGGCGCGCTCGCGGGTGTACGCGGTCGGCCTTGCCGCCGCACTTCCCTCCGTCGAGCGCCCACTCACCGAGGCTGACGGTCACACCCTCGCCGATCCGCTCATCACCCGCACCGACCTGCCCGCCTTTCCGACGTCCAGCGTGGACGGCTGGGCGGTGCGCGGTGCCGGGCCGTGGCGGGTGGTCGGCCGGGTGCTGGCCGGCTCGGCACCGCCGCCGTTGACGCAGGACGGCACGACCGTCGAGATCGCCACCGGGGCGATGGTGCCGGAGGGCACCTCCGCGGTGCTCCGGGTGGAGGAGTCGACGCGTACCTCGGACGGGTCGGTCGACGGTGTGCCGCGCGCCGCGCAGGAATGGCGACACCCCGGCGAGGAGGCGTCCGCCGGTGAGGAACTGCTGCCCGCCGGCATCCCGGTGGACCCGGCGGTGATCGGCCTGGCCGCGTCCTGCGGGCACGACACCCTGCGGGTACGCCGACAACCCCGGGCCGCGCTGCTGGTCTTCGGTGACGAGTTGCTGACCGCCGGGCCGCCCGGCGCGGGCCGGGTCCGCGACGCACTCGGCCCGGCACTGCCGGCCTGGCTGCGTCGGTACGGCTGTCAGGTGCGCCCAGCCGACGTGGTCGGACCGGTCGCCGACACGCTGCCCGCCCACGTCTCCGCCCTCCAGACCGCGCTGGCCGGCGCCGATCTGGTCTGCACCACCGGTGGCACGATGAACGGCCCGGTCGACCACCTGCATCCGGCGCTGGCGGCGCTCGGTGCGGACTACGTGGTCAATACGGTCGCGGTCCGTCCCGGTTTTCCGATGCTGCTGGCCCGGCTGGTTGGCACCGACGGTCGGATCCGGTTCGTCGCCGGGCTGCCCGGCAACCCGCAGTCCGCCATCGTCGCCCTGGTGTCGCTCGTCGCTCCGCTGCTGGCCGGGCTCGCCGGCCGCTCGATGCCGGTGCTGCCGCACGCCACGCTCGCCGAGCCTATAGCGGGGCGCGGTGACTACACCCACCTGGCTCTGGTCCGCCGCGATCAGGTGACCGGTACGGTCCGCCCGGTGCGGCACACCGGCTCGGCCATGCTGCGCGGGCTCTCGGTCGCCGACGGCTTCGCGGTGATCCGGCCCGGCGGCGCGGGCGAGGTCGGTGACCAGGTGCCGGTGGTGCCGCTGCCGCTGCTGCCGGGAGACCGGGCATGGTGACCGTGCTCGGTGGGGTCACCGACCAGCCGTTGGATCTCGCCGCGCATGAGGCGGCGGTCGCCGACCACCGGGCCGGCGCGGTGGTCTCGTTCGCCGGTGTGGTCCGCGATCACGACCACGGCCGCTCGGTGCTCAGCCTGGAATACGAGGGCCACCCGAGCGCCGAGCGGGTGCTGCGCGAGGTCGCCGAGGAAATCGCCGCCGACCCGCAGGTGTACGCCGTGGCCGTGTCGCACCGGATCGGTCCACTCGCCATCGGCGACTTCGCCCTGGTGGCGGCGGTCAGCACCGCGCACCGGGCGGCAGCCTTCACCGCCTGCGCTCGCCTGGTCGACGAGGTCAAGGCTCGGCTGCCGATCTGGAAGCGGCAGGTGTTCGCCGACGGCACCGAGGAATGGGTCAACTGCCCCTGACGGTGGCCCGGCTCATCGGCGCGCGTAGAGCATGGCGGCCCGTGCCATCCGGTCGGTGTGGAAGGCCGGTTCCGCGCCGGGACGCCAGGGCAGCGTGGCGACGAGCACGATCAGGGCCAGCGCCAGGGAGTTCTCCATCAACGCGCCGAACAGACCGTCCTGGTAGTGCGAGACCTCCGGCAGTTGGTGTTCGTACGGCCAGATCGGGGAAACCAGGAAGAGCAGGTAGAGCCCGACGGCGGCGACGGCGTGCCGGACACCGGTGAGCGCCGGGTACCAGATCGGCGGGCGCAGGGCGGGCACCGTCGCTGCCTCGCCCGACCCGCCAGGTGTGGCGCGTGGCGTCGGCCCCCGGCTGGCGTCATGGCGCCGGATCGCGTGGTCGACGAGCACGATGATGGCGGGAATCACCCAGACGAGGTGGTGCGTCCAGGAGATCGGGCTGATCACGTTGGCGGTCAGCCCGACCAGGGTGAAGGCGGTCAGTTCGTCGCCGTCGCGGTGGGCGTCGGCGGCCCGGGACAGGCCGAGCGCCAGCACCAGCACCGAGAAGGCGAGCCAGAGCAGCCCAGGCGTCTCGATCGAGTCGTAGAGCCGGGCGAGCAGTCCGGCGAGTGACTGGTTGGGCGTCATGTCGGCCGCGCCCACCCGCTCGGTCTGCCACAGCACGCTGCCGAAGTAGGCCCGGGACTCGGCGCCGACGATGCCGAAGCTGCCGATCGTCACGGCGACCGTGGTGCCGATCGCGGTCATGGCGACCCGCCACTGCCGAGTGATCATCAGGTAGAAGATGAACAGGGCCGGGGTCAGCTTGACCGCGGTGGCCAGGCCGATGCCGACGCCGGCCCAGGCGCCGCTGTAGACGAACCGCAGCAGCGGCCCGTCGCCCTCGGTGCCGTGCGTGCCCCGCCGGGAGCGCCAGCGCAGGGCCACCAGATCGGCGATCACCAGGCCGAACAGCAGCAGGTTGACCTGCCCGTAGCCGAGGGTTTCCCGGGCCGGCTCGATGGCCACGGCGAGCGGCGTGGCGATGGCCACCGTGTACCACAGGGGCCAGCCCAGCCGGTCCACGATCGGGCGCAGCAGCGCGGCGAGCACCACGGCCAGTGCGGCGATGCTGACGGCGGCGTTCACCAGACCGGCCATCATCACCGGCAGGTGTGCCATGGGCAGCATGGCCAGGCCCGCGAAGGGCGGATAGGTGAAACCCAGGGTGGTGTCGGGTGCGACGAACTCATACAGCTCATGACCGCTCGCCCACCAGACCACCGCGCCGTGATAGATCTTCATGTCGAAGAAGTTGTACGGTCGCCCGAATGCGCCGATGGCAAGCCATGCGGCGTAGGCGACGGCGGCCACGATGCCGGTCCGTACGACTGTCCTTCGATCGATCCCACGCATTACGCGGCGGACTGGGGCGAGGCGGTCCAGCCTTTCACCGACGGTCGTCGGCATGGCGTGGCCACCCCCATACCAAGCTCGTCCTACCCGTCCAGGTCCAGTAGGGAGCCTAGAGCGGCGCCTCACGTCATGCCTCCCGCGTTATGCGACCGTGTCCGATCCCACACATTCTTTTGACATTTCCACCGCGTTAACGCCTACCGGGCGGTTCAGGTAATTCGCGGTCTTAGCGGGGGGCATGGGTGAATAATGGCAGCTCAGCCCGGTAGTCGGCGGGCGGTGGCGGCCGACCGGACGGCGATGCGGGCCTCGCGGCGGGCGGTACGCACGGCCCGGCGCACGGACCGTCGGGAGTGGCCGATGCGGTGCCCGGCCCGCCAACGCAGCCCCGGCTTGCCCTCGGTGTCCGCCGCGGCGAGCAGCAACCCGCCGAAGAGACCCAGGTTCTTCAGGAAGTGGATCTGGTTGGCGTTGCGCTGTGCCGGGTCGTCGTTGCGCCAGAACGGATGCCCGGCCAGGGTCACCGGGATCAGCGTGCCGGCGAGCACCAGGGCCGCGGGCCGGCTGAGCCTGCCGGTGGCAAGCATCAGGCCCGCGCCGACCTGCACCGCGGAGTTGGCCCGGATCAGCGTCTCGGTGTCGGTGGGGATGCGGTGGTCCGCGCGTTGGAGCAGCGGCGTCACCCGATCGGTGATCGGCTTCGCGGCGGGGACCAGACGGTCAGGGTTGGCGAAGTTGCGGGCCCCGCTCACCACGAAGATGCCACTCAACATGGCGCGGGCCAGGGAGCGTACGGGCGTCATGGGTAAGTCATACCCTGTTCAGGCCAGTGGCATGCCCGCAACGGCCGATGTCGATCAATCGGGTGGTGGAGCCGCCACGCCCGGGTTCAGGGCAGCGTCCCGGATGGATGTCCAGCAAGGGGTAACCTCGCCGGGTGACGACGCTGCGGTTACGTCCCGAGGATCCGGCCGACACCGGCGCGATCCGCCGGGTGCTGGCCGCCGCGTTCGCCCGCCCCGATGTGGCCACGCCACCCGAGGTTCGGCTGGTCGACGAGTTGCGCGGCAGCGACGCCTGGTTGCCGGAGCTGGCGATGGTCGCCGAGTACGGCGGTGAGATCGTCGGCTACGCGCTGCTGACCCGGGTGCAGGTCCGCTCCGATGGGAGCAGTCGCCCGGCGCTTGCCCTCGGCCCGGTGGCGGTGGCGCCGCATCGGCAACGCATCGGACTCGGCGGCGCGGTGGTGCAGGCCGCCCTGGAGGCCGCCACCGAACTCGGCGAACGGCTGGTCGTGGTGCTCGGCGATCCGGCGTACTACCGGCGGTTCGGGTTCGACCGGGCCGACCGGCTGGGCCTGACCAGCCCCTGGTCCGGGCTGGGCGAGCCGTGGCAGGCCCTGGTGTTGCCGCCGTCGGTGAGCGGCGAACCGGCACCACCGCAGGGCGAGGTGATCTTCCCGCCGCCGTGGTCGAAGGTGTGACAGCGGCGGTCAGGCCGGCTGGGTACGCAGGTAGCGGCCGAAGTGCGGGACGGTGAAGGCGACAGTGCCGCGTTCCCCGGAGTAGATCAGCCCCTTCTTAATCAGCGCGTCGCGGGCCGGCGAGAGACTGGCGGGCTTACGGCCCAGCGCGCGGGCGATCTCCGCGGTCGGCACCGCCGCGTCCATGTCGTCCCGGCCCCCACCGTCGGCCGCTGACTCGACCAGGGAGAGCGTCGCCATCGCCCGCATGTACTCGCGCTCGGCCGGGGTGGCCCGCTCGAACCGGGAACCGAAGAAGCCGACGGCCAACTCGGCCTCGGCCTCGGGGGCGGCGACCCGGACATCCGCCACGGTGATCGGTGACCGGGGCGCGTGGTCCCAGGTGGCCTTGCCGTACGCCTGGACGAAGTACGGATAGCCGCCGGACTTCTCGTAGAGCAGGTCGAGGGCCTTGGCTTCGTACTCCACGTCCTCGCGTTCGGCCGGCGCGCAGAGTGCCTGGTCGGCGGCGAGCCGGTCGAGCCGGTCGATGCGCTGGTAGCGGAACAACCGCTCGGAGTACGACTTGGCCGCGCTCAGCACCGCCGGCAGGTGCGGCAGGCCGGCGCCGACCACGATCAGCGGCGCGCCGAGCTGGGAGAGTTCGTGGCAGGCGGCGCAGAGGGCGGAGACGTCCTCCGGCGCGACGTCCTGCATCTCGTCGATGAAGACGGCCACTCCGGTGCCCACGTCGCTGGCGACCGAGGCGGCGTCGGTGAGCAGCTCCACCAGGTCGATCTCGATGTCGCCGGAGTCGGCCCGTCCGGTCGCCGCCGGCACGTCGATGCCGGGTTGCCACCGATCCCGCAGCTTGGGTGGGGTGCGTCCGGTCGGGGTGCCGCGCTGGGCGAACGCCTTGAGCACCCCGAGGAACGCGTCGATCCGCTCCGGTGCGCGGTGCCGGGGGGCGAGTTCCCGGACGGCCATGTGCAGGGCGGCGGCGATCGGGCGGCGCAGCGACTGGTCGGGCCGGGCTTCGATCTTGCCGCTGCCCCAGAGCCGGTTGATGGCCTGCGAGCGCAGGGTGTTGAGCAGGACGGTCTTGCCGACGCCCCGCAGTCCGGTGAGCATCAGGCTCCGCTCCGGGCGGCCGCGGGCGATCCGTTCCAGCACGATGTCGAAGACGTCCAGTTCCCGCCCCCGCCCGGCCAACTCGGGTGGGCGCTGGCCGGCGCCCGGAGCGTACGGGTTGCGGACCGGATCCACGTATCGCAGAGTATCGGGCCGTCTAACTGAGAGGCTAGACATGGATAGAGCAGGCTACGGCGTGTCGTCCTCGACAAAAAACTAGCGCTGTCTAGCGTGGATGCTAGACAGCGCTAGTTTTGGCGATCGATCAGTCGCGCTGCTTGAGGCAGAGCACGAAGTCCAGCGAGTCCAACTCGCTGTCGTAGAAGTACCAGTTGGTGTAGCCGTCGACCCGACCACACTTCTCCTCGGCGTCCTTGGCCCCGCTGGTCTTGCCGTCGAAGCGGCGCAACACCTCGTACGACTTCGAGGTGCAGTCACTGACCTCCAGCTTCGGCTTGCCGCCAGTGGACGCGGCATTGCGGACACACTGGCCTGGCTCGACAAAGCGGGGGTCAGTGGACGAGCTGGCGGTCGGCGCGGTCGGCGCAGCCTCCTCGTCCGTGGCCGGGAGATCGGTCGGCGGTCCCGGCTCCGGGGTCGGCGCGGACACCGCCGTCGGCGTCTCGTCGTCCCCTCCCAGCAGGTAGAACGCGGTCGCGCCGCCCAGCACCAGCGCCAGCACCGCGACCGAGACGGCCAGTACCGCGCCGCGCCCACGGCGGGGTCGCGGTGGCGTCGGCTGGCCGGCGTACGCGGCCACGTACTCCGGCCCGGATCCTCCGGCCTCCGGCTGCCCACCGTGGTACGGGTATCCCGGCTGGCCGCCGCCGTACGTCATCCCGCCGGACTGCTGCGCTGCCGCACCGTAACCCTGGCCGGGCCCGTAACCCTGGCCGGGCCCGTAGCTCTGACCTGGGTCGTAGCTCGGGCCGGGGCCGTGACCCTGGCTCGGGTCGTAGCGCCGGCCGGGTCCGTAACTCTGGTCGGGGCCGTAGGGCGGCTGGGCGGCGGGTGCCGGCTGCTCCGGGCGGTGATCGTCACCGGGGTGCGGCTCGTACCACGGCTGGGGACCGCCCGGTGGTCCATGATTCGCCATGCACACCCTCCTGCACCCACGGATGAAGGGTCGCGGCCCTCGTCGATGGCCGTCGCCCAGGTCACCGTAGCGTGTCGCCGGGGCGACGGACCGCAGGTCAGTCGCGCAACTGTCCGGCGGCCCAGCCAGCGAGCGTCGGCTCAGATGAGCCGGAGCTGACGATCCTTGGGCCGGCGAGGTCCGTCGCTGTCGCCGAGGCGCTCGAACAGACCCGGATCGATCACGTCGAGGAACGGCGACGGCCGGCACTCGCGCTCCGATCCGTGCCGGATGCGGCGGGCCGCGTGACTGACGTAGAGGCGGTCCTGCGCGCGGGTCAACCCGACGAAGAACAACCGGCGCTCCTCGGCCACCGCGTCCTCGTCCGGAGTGCTGCCAGGCCAGCGCAGCGGCAACAGCCCGTCCTCGGCGCCGACCAGGAAGACCACCGGGAACTCCAGGCCCTTGGCGGCGTGCAGGGTGAGCAGGGTGACCGCCTCGGCACGCGGATCGAGCGCGTCCACCTCCGCGCCGGTGGCGAGCTGGGACAGGAACAACTCCAGATCGTCGCCGCACCGGCGGGCCAGCGGCGTCAGCAGGTCGACGGCGGTGCGGACATCCTCCGGGCGGACCCCAGCGGTGCCGTCGAGGGTGGGCACGGCGAAGCGCTCGGCGAGCACCTGTCCGGCGAGGCGTACCCGGGCGGGTAGGGCACCCGCCAGGCCGTTCGCGTGCCGCAACTCGCGGGCGATGGCCGCCACGCCGGGACGGTCCCGCAGCCGGTCGTGCGAACGTTTCTGCACCGGCACGTTGGCCCGGGACAGCGCGTCGACGAGCGGGGCGGCCTGCGAGTCGGTCCGGTAGAGCACAGCGATGTCGGAGAAGGACAGCGTGGTCGACCGGCCGTCGATCCGGCCGGAATCCAGTGATCGGTGGGACAGGCCACCGACCAGGTCATCCACCGTGCGTACCACGAAATCGGCCTCGTCGGCGACGGAGGCCGCCGCGTACCGACCCACCAGCGGGGCCTCCGGGTCGAGCCGGGCCGGATCCAGCCGACGCCCCCGCACCAGCGACGATGGCGCGATGGCCTGCACCGCGGCGGCCAGGATCGGTGCTGAGGAGCGGTAGTTGCGGTTGAGCCGGACCAGCCGGGCATCGGTGAAGTCCTGCGAGAAGCGCAGGAAGTAGCCGACGTCGGCACCCCGGAACGAGTAGATGGCCTGGTCCGGGTCGCCGATCGCGCACAGGTTGCCGTCGGCGGGGCTGAGCAGGCGCAGCAGTTCGTACTGCACCGCGTCGACGTCCTGGTACTCGTCCACGAAGATCCACTGCCAGCGGTCCCGGTACCGCTCGATCAGCTTGCGATCGTCCCGCAGCAGGCCGACCGGCAGGGTGAGCAGCTCGTCCAGGTCGACCATGCCCTGCTTGCGCAGCAGCGCGCGGTAGGCGGCCGGGTCGTCACCGGCCTCCGTGCGGGCCGCGGACCGCTCCGCGTCGTCGGCGATCCGGAAGTCCTCGGGCAGTCCGGCGCTCGCGGCGTTCTCCCGCAGGATGGTCAACCCGAGCGAGTGGAAGGTGCCCACGGTGACGTCCTCGGCGACCGGACCGAGCAGCCCGTCGAGGCGGTGTCGCAGCTCCTCGGCGGCCCGCCGGGTGAAGGTGATCGCCAGGCAGCGCTCGGGAAAGACGTTCAGCTCGGCGCAGAGGTACGCGATCCGGTGGGTCAGCGTACGGGTCTTGCCGGTGCCCGGCCCCGCCACGATGAGCAGCGGACCACCGGGTGCCGAGGCGGCCACCCGCTGCATCGCGTCGAGCCGGTCGAGCAGGCCGGTGCCGACCTCCTCCATCCCGGCGAGCATCGGCTCGAACGGCTCGTGCGGGGAAGGAGGCGGCGCGATCGGCGGTGCCGGGACCGCCGGCTTGCGTTTCGACTCGGCCTTCGCCGCCGGCCGCTTCGCCTTGGCCTCCGCCTTCGCCGCCGGCTCCGCGGGCCGTCGCGGCGCGGGCACCGGTACGTCGAACAGCGTCTCCTGCCCCGCCGACCGCCCGGCCGCGCCCAGCTCGGTCGGGTCGAAGAGGGTGATCACGCCGTACTCGCCGTCGTAACCCGGCACCCGGCGGACCTCGCCCCGGCGCAACCGGCCGATGCCCTCGGCGAGCAGTTCCCCGCCGACCCGGCCGATCTCGTCCACCGGAGTACGGGTCAGGATCTCCAACTCGGGACCGAGCGCGGCGACCAGCTCAATGAGCTTCCCCTCGACCTTCTTCGAACGCGGACCGACCTTGTTGATCTCACCCAGGATCTCGGCGAGCTGGATCAGGTGGGTCACCTCGGGTGCGTGCTCCGGCCGGTACCCCTCGGGCCGGTCGGCCAGGTCCTCGACCCGGCTCAACACGCCCACGGTCAGCGGCTTGCCGCACTCCGGGCACCGGCCGCCGGCCTGCCGGGTCCGCTCGGGCGCCCAGTTCACCCCGCACAACCGGTGGCCATCCGCGTGGTACTTGCCCTCCTCGGGAAAGAACTCGATGGTGCCGGCCAGGCCGTCGCCGGTGCGCAGCGCCTCCCGGATGCCGAAATAGTCCCGGGCCGAGGCGAAGACCGTCGCCTCGCGGGCCAACGCGGGCGGCGAATGCGCGTCCGAGTTGGAGACCAGCCGGTAGGCGTCCAGGCTGCCGACCCGCCAGTTCATCCCCGGATCGGAGGAGAGCCCGGTCTCCACCGCGAAGATGTGCTCGGCCAGGTCCGCGTAGCAGTCGGCGATCGCGTCGAAGCCGGACTTCGAGCCCAACGCGGAGAACCACGGGGTCCAGATGTGCGCCGGGACGAGGTAGCCGTCGGCGCTCGCCTCCAGGGTGATCTCCAGCAGGTCCCGCGAGTCCAGACCGAGAATCGGTCGACCGTCCGAGCCGAGGTTGCCGATCCGGCCGAGCGCGGCGTTGAACCTGCCCACCGCGTCCAGATCTGGCAGGTAGATCAGGTGATGCACCTTCCGGGTCCGGTCGTCCCGCTTGTAGATCGTGGAGATCTCCACGCTGAGCATGAACCGGACCGGGTCGCTCTCCGCCGCGCTGGCCAGCCTCGGCGGCAGCCGGCGGGCGATGTCCCGCTCCGCCTCGGGGGAGAGGCGGTACAGGCCGGGCTCGGCCGGGTGCAGCGTCTCGCGCAGGTGGTCGTACCAGGCGGGGTGGGTGAAGTCGCCGGTGCCGAGCACCCCGATGCCCTTGCGTCGGGCCCACCAGCCGAGGTTCGGCAGGGTCAGGTCACGGCTACAGGCCCGCGAATACTTCGAGTGGATGTGCAGGTCCGCGACGAAGGGCGGGCGGCCACCGGGGGGTACGACGTTGAACGGGGGCACGCCGCATCCTGTCACGACCGGCCATGCCCCCGCGCGTCGCCACGCGCTCAAGGTGAGCTGCGTTATTCCGCGCGCAGCTCGACGAGGCTGATCTGCGGCTCCGCGCCGACCCGCACCGGTGGCCCCCAGAAGCCGGCACCGTTGGTGACGTAGACCTTCGTGCCGTCCACCTCGCCCAGGCCCGAGACGACCGGCTGTTCGAGCCCGACCAGCAGGTTGAAGGGCACCATCTGGCCGCCGTGGGTGTGGCCGGACAGTTGCAGGTCGACCCCGTACTTCGCCGCCTCGACCGCGGCCACCGGCTGGTGGGCCAGGAGCACCACCGGCCGGGACGGGTCGCGGTCGCCGAGCGCGGCGGCGTAGTCGGCCGGCGCGGACACGCCGCTGCCCGTCGCGCTGACGTCGTTGACCCCGGCCAGGTCGATCACGCCGCCCCGGGCCGCGATCTCCAGCCGCTGGTTCTGGAGCACCCGCAGCCCGAGCCGGTCCACCTCGGTCACCCACTCCTCGACGCCCGAGTAGTACTCGTGGTTGCCGGTGACGAAGTAGCTGCCGTACCGGGAACGCAGGCCACGCAGCGGAGCCGCCGCCTCACCCAACTCGGCCACCGTGCCGTCGACCAGGTCACCGACCACGGCGACGATGTCGGCGTCCAGCCGGTTGATGGCGGCGACGATCTGCTCGGTGTGCACCCGGCCACGCAGCGGCCCGATGTGGATGTCGGAGACGGTGGCGATGCGCAGACCGTCCATGCTCCGGGGCAGCTTGGCCAGTCGGATCTGCACCCGGTCCAGCTGAGGTGGACCGAAGGCGGTGCGTACGCCATGGCCGACCAGGCCGGCGGCGGTGAGCCCGGCGAAGATCGCGGCTCCCCGGGCGAGCAGCAACCGCCGGCTCGGATCGTGGTCCGGCCGGGCCGCTCCAACGGTGGCCGGCGCTGCGGCCGGCTCGTCGGCCGGCGGCGTGCTGGCCGAGGTCGGCTCGCCGGACGCCGATCCGGTGGCCGAGTTGGCCGGACCGGATGCGACCGAGGCGGGTGTGGCCGAGTTGGCCGGGCCGGATGCGACTGAGGCGGGTGTGGCCGGGCCGGCCAGGACCGGCTCCGGTGCGGACCCGGCCGCCCGGCGGCGCAGCACCAGCCGGGTCACCAGCAGCGGGATCTCCAGAGCGGCGAGCAGCACCAACAGGTAGAACATCAGCGCGAGCCAGAGGTAGCCCGGCCAGGCCAGCCAGTACATCCCGGCGTTGGTCCCGATCAGGGTCGCCGGCACCAGCACCGCCAACCCGACCGCCGCGATCGTGCCGGCCCGTCGCCAGCGTCCCGCCGTGGTGGTGTCCCGGACCAGTCGCTTCCACAGGTAGAGATGGATCAGCCCGGTGACCAGGGCAAGGGTGGCCACGAAGCCGAGTACCGCGAACACGTGTGGATCCCCCTCAGCCACCGGCGAAGGGAGGCAGGACGTCGATCGTCACCCCGGCCGGCAGCGGTTCCTGCCGATCATGACAGGTCACTCCGTCGACCAGGTAACTCGACACCGCCAGCACCGGCACCAGCCGCCCACCGTGCCGCTCGGCCAACTCGGTGAGCAGTTCGTCGAGCGACCGGCCGGCGGGAACCGCCTCCTCGGTGCGACCAGCGGCGGCCCGCGCACCGGCGAAATAGCGGACCGTGACGGTTGCCATGGTCAACCTCCGATGGCCGACATCGGCCGGACCGGTTGCAGGAAGGCCGGATCGTCGATGCCGTGCCCGGCCCGCTTGCCCTGGGTCGCCGCCTGCCAGCGCCGGGCCAGTTCGGCGTCGTCCGCGCCGGCCCGCAGCGCGTCGCGCAGGTCCGACTCCTCGGTGGCGAAGAGGCAGTTGCGTACCTGCCCGTCGGCGGTGAGCCGGGTCCGGTCGCAGTCACCGCAGAAGGGGCGGGTGACCGTGCCGATCACACCGACCCGGGCCGGGCCACCGTCGACCAGCCAGGTCTCCGCCGGTGCCGCGCCGCGCTCGGCCGGGTCCGGGACCAGCTCGTACGCGGTGCGCAGCCCGGCCAGGATCTCCTCGGCGGTGACCATGGCGGCGCGGTCCCAGCCGTGCTGGGCGTCCAGCGGCATCTGCTCGATGAAACGCAGCTCGTAGCCGTGCTCCAGGGCGAAGCGGAGCAGTGCCGGCGCTTCGTCGTCGTTGACACCGCGCATCAACACGCTGTTGACCTTGACCGGGGTGAGTCCGGCGGTGGCCGCGCCGGCCAGCCCGGCCAGCACGTCGGGCAGCCGGTCCCGTCGGGTGAGCCTGGTGAAACGCTCCCGGTCCAGAGTGTCCAGCGAGACGTTCACCCGGTCCAGGCCGGCGGCACGCAACGTCGGGGCGAGCCGGGCCAGGCCGATGCCGTTAGTGGTGAGCGAGATCCGAGGCCGGGGATCGAGCGCGGCGGCCGCGGCCACGATGTCGACCAGACCGGGCCGGATCAGCGGCTCACCGCCGGTGAACCGCACCTCGGTGACGCCGAGCCGGCACACGGCGACCCGGATCAGCCTGATCACCTCGTCGTCGGTGAGCAGCTGTGGCCCGGCCAACCAGGGCAACCCCTCGGCGGGCATGCAGTAGGTGCAGCGCAGATTGCACTTGTCGGTCAGCGACACCCGCAGGTCCCGGGCGACGCGGCCGTACCGGTCGACGAGGACGCCGCCGGTCGGTGGGGTTATGCTCACCCGTCGACCGTAGCGCGGCCGATCCCGCTCAGGGCGGCCCGAGCGCTGCCGCGCACCGAATCGCGGTAAGTCGCCCCGAACAACGCGGTGTGCACCAGCAGCAGGTGCAGCTGGTGCAGCGGCACCCGCTCCCGCCAGCCGTCGGCCAGCGGCCAGGTCTCGTCGTACGCGGCCAGGATCCGGTCGGCGTGCGCCGCGCCACCGAAGAGCGCGAGCTGCGCGAGGTCGGTCTCCCGGTGCCCACCGTGCGCGGCCGGATCGATCAGCCAGACCCGGTCGTCGGCACCCCAGAGCAGATTGCCCGGCCAGAGGTCACCATGGATCCGGGCCGGTGGCTCCTCCCCGCCGAACTCGCCGATCCGGGCCACCACCCGCTCGACGAGCGCGGCGTCGGCACCGTCCAACGCACCATTGTCGACCGAGCGGCGCAGATACGGCAGCAGCCGCGCGGAGGCGAACCACTGCGCCCACGGCCCCTGGTGCGGCGTGTTGTCCGCCGGCAGCGCGCCGATGAACCCGGTCCACGGCGCCCCGAACGCCGACGCGCCGGCCCGGTGCAGTCCGGCCAGCTCACGGCCGAAACGCTCCGCCGCCGCCACACTCGGCTCGCCCGGCTCGACCCACTCCAGCGCGAGCAGGTCCGGCAACGCCACCAGCACCTCCGGTACGGCCACCGCACCGGCCTCGCGCAACCACCGCAACCCGGCCGCCTCGGTGACGAAGAAGTCCTCCGGCACCGGCCGCCCGGCCCGCTCCGGCCAGGTCTTGGCGAAAATCGAGTGCCCGTCGTCGAGCGTCAGCCGGGACGCCGCGCAGATGTCACCTCCACCCACCGGCGTCTCCCGGATCCGTTGGTGGGTCAGAAAGGTCGGCAGGTGCTCCGGATGCTCCCGCAGATACGCCAGATCCATCCCCCAAGCTTCGCAGCAAGGAGGGTCCCCCTATTAACGCCTCGTGTAGAGGAGGGGCCCCCTATTAACACCGCTGACCGAGGGAGGGCGCGACCGGCGCATCGCTGACGCGGGTCGTTGATCGGCCTTGAGCAGGGAAGATACGGAGAGTAGCTGTGGATAACCCGCGTGTCGTCCACAGGGGCAGCGGGGGGTGTCGGTCGGCTCGCAGGCTGACTCCATGAACTCGACCGACCTCCCCCGACTCACCGTCCGCTCGCCCGCCGACCTGATCGCCGCAGTGCCGTACCTGCTCGGTTTTCATCCGGCGGACAGCCTGGTGGTGGTGGCGCTCTCCGGCTCACGGATCGTCTTCGCCGCCCGTGGTGACCTGCCCGGCGACGCCGATCCCCGCGAGGCGGCGGGCCACGTCGCGGCGGTGACCGCCCGGCAGGGCGCCGACGCGGCCACCGTCATCGGGTACGGTCCGCCCGACCAGGTCACCCCGGCGCTCGACGCGTTACGGGACGCGCTGGCCGATGTCGGGCTGGCGGTGCTCGACGTCTTGCGGGTCACCGATGGGCGCTGGTGGTCGTACCTCTGCACGGAGCCGGAGTGCTGTCCGCCGGAAGGCAACGCGTACGACCCTCGGGCCAGTCCGGTCCCGGCGGCGGCCGTCTTCGCCGGCCAGGTGGCGCTGCCCGACCGCGCGGCCCTTGCCGCGCAGGTGGCGCCGGTCGGCGAGGCGACGATGCGGCCGGCCGTCGAGCGGGCGGATCGGCGGTTGGTGGACCTGCTCGCGGGTGCTTCGGAGAGCGACCTGCTCGGCGGGCGGGCGCTACGGACGGCCGGCGTGGCCGCCTACCGCAGCGCGCACCGGCGGCACCGCAGTGGCGAGCGCCTGACCGACGACGAGGTGGCCTGGCTCTGCGTGCTCCTGACCCACCTTCCGGTACGTGACCACGCCTGGGAGCACACCGACGGACGGGACGAGGACGTCGCGTTCTGGACCGAGATCCTGCGCCGGGCTGAGCCGGAGCTGATTGCCGCGCCCGGTGCGCTGCTGGCTTTCGCGGCCTGGCGGGACGGGCAGGGTGCGCTGGCGGCGGTCGCGCTGGAGCGGGTGCTGGCCGAGCACCCGGACTACTCGCTCGCGCTGCTGATGGACGACCTGCTCCGTCGTGGTGTGCCGCCGTCCCGGCTAGACGGTTGGCCGGTCAGCGCGACGAGCGCGATGTCGCGGCGGGGAAAGCGCCGCCCTCGCCGTCGTCCCCGCCGGCGCAATGATTAACAAGACATCTTGTACGTCATTCCTTGTCCTTCTATCCTGGCCCCGTGGAGAGCGACGAGGAACCCGGACGGCTGCACCTGACCGACCCGCGTGCCATGCGCGCGCTCGCCCACCCCACCCGGCTGCGGCTGCTCGGCGAGCTGCGGGCGCACGGGCCACAGACCGTGGGCATGCTCAGCGAGCTCGTCGACGAGGCGGTCGGCTCGGTCAGTTACCACCTGCGCAAGCTCGCCGAGCACGGCTTCGTGCAGGAGGCACCGGAGCACGCGCGCAGCCGCCGGGAACGCTGGTGGCGGGCGGCGCACGTGCTCACCGGCTGGGAACCGCTGGAGATGCTCGCCGACCCGGAGCGCAAGGCCGCCTCCGACCTGCTGCGTCGCGCCGTGCTCGAGCGCTACCAGCAGGTGTTCCAGAGCTATCTGGCCGCGGAGGCGACCTTCGAAGCGGAGTGGGTACGCGGCACCGCCAGCGGCGACCGGGGATTTCACCTGACCGCAGCGGAGTTGCAGGAGTTGCGCGCGGAGTTGGAGGCGCTTGCCGCGCGGTGGCAGCAGCGCAGCGACCCGGATCGCGCCGACGCCCGCCGGGTGACGCTGATCTATCAGGCGTTCCGGCGGCCGGAATGAGCAGCCGGGCGCGCGCCCCGCTCGCCGGTCTGCTGATCGGGCACGCGGTCTCGCTGACCGGCAACATGCTCACGATCATCGCGTTGCCGCTCTACGTCCTCGCCGAGACCGGCTCACCCGCAGCCACCGGCGTCACCGGGGCGGTGGCCACCGCCCCGATCGTGCTCGGTGGCGCGCTGGGCGGGGTGCTTGTCGACCGGATCGGGTACCGCCGCGCCAGCGTGCTCGCCGATCTGGTCTCCTGCCTGACGATCGCCGCCATCCCGCTGCTGCACGTCACCGTGGGGCTGCCCTTCTGGGCCCTGCTGGTGCTGGTGTTCCTCACCAATCTGCTCGACACCCCGGGCCACACCGCTCGCATCGCCCTGCTGCCCGAGGCAGCGGCGGCAGCCGGCCTGCCCACCGAGCGGGCGATCGGCTGGTTCGAGGCCACCGAGCGGGGTGCCCGCCTGCTCGGTGCGCCGGTGGCCGGACTGTTGGTCGCCACCCTGGGGGCGCTACCCGTCCTGGCCCTCGACGCGGCGACCTTCGTGCTGTCGGCAGTGGTCGTCGCCGTGCTGGTCCCGGCCCGCATGCAACCCGGCGCCGACGAACCCGAGCCCGTCGACGACAACGGCGGCTACTGGCGGCAGTTCGCCGCCGGGGTGCGTTTCCTGCTCACCGAACCACTGCTGCGCGCCATGGTCCTGCTGGTGCTGGTGACGAACTTCTTCGACGCCACGAAGACCAATGTGCTGCTTCCCGTCGTCGCGTACGAGGAACTCGGCGGGGCGACCGCGCTCGGGCTGCTCGTCGGGGCGATGGGCGGGGGTGCCCTCGCCGGGTCGCTGGTGTTCAGCGCCGTCGGTCATCGCCTGCCGCGCCGGCCGACCTTCGTGGTCGCCTTCGCCCTGTGCGGTCCGCCGCCGTTCCTGAGCCTGGCCGCCGGTCTGCCGCTGCCGGCGCTGATGACCATCTTCGTGGTTGCCGGTTTCGCCGCTGGAGCGATCAATCCCATGATCGGCGCTATCAAGCTCGAACGGGTGCCGGTGCGGATGCGAGCCCGGGTCTACGGCGTGATCGGTGCCGGCGCCTGGGCGGCGATCCCGCTCGGTGCGCTCAGCGCCGGCGTCGCCAGTGAACAGGCCGGCACCAGGCTCACCCTGGTCGTGGTCGGAATCGGCTACCTCCTGGCTGTCCTCACCCCGCTGCTCGGTGGTCCGTGGCGGACGATGGAACGCCGCCAGGGTCCACCATCGACGCCACCGAGCGGGTCAGCGAAAGACCCGGAGGTGCCGGAGAATCGCAAGATGTCCGAACCCGCCTCAAAGCCCGCATGAGCATGGTCCTGCTGCTCTCCCTCGCCGGTCTCGCGCTCATCGACAGCACCAGCATCGGCACCCTGTTCATCCCGGTCTGGCTGCTGCTCGCGCCCGGCCCGGTGAAGGTCCGACGGATGCTTGTCTACCTCGGCACCATCGCCGGTTTCTATCTCGTGGTCGGGCTGCTGCTCTACTTCGGCGGAGCCGGGTTGGCCGAGGCGCTGGGCGGGGCGCTGGACAACCGGCCGGTGCTCTGGGGCCAGTTGGCGCTCGGGGTCGGTTTGTTCGTGGTGAGCTTCCGCTACGACGGCAAGCGCGATGCGAGCACCGGCCGGGTGCTGCGATGGCGGGACCGGGTCACTGCCGGTGACGCGTCGGCGCGTTGGCTGGTCGGGCTGGCGGTGTTCGCCGCGCTCGCCGAGGTGGCGACGATGTTGCCCTACCTCGGAGCGCTGGGCCTGCTGACCACCTCGGGCCTGGGCGTACCGACGGTGGTGGCGCTGCTGGCGGCGTACTGCCTGGTCATGGTCTTGCCGGCGGTGCTGCTGGTCGGTGCGCGGGTGGGTTGGCCGAGGCGGATCGAGCCGCTGCTCGACCAGCTCAACGAGTGGATCATGCGGTCGTCGGGGAGCATGCTCGGCTGGCTACTGGGCATCGCCGGCTTCCTGGTCGCCCGGGACGCCGCCGTCCGGCTGGGTCTGTTCGAGATGCTCGCGAACCTCTGATCAACTGGTGACCCGGTGCGGGCCGGTGTAGACGTTCATCGTCCGGCCGCGCAGAAAGCCGACGAGCGTCATACCCGCCTCGTCGGCCAGGTCGACAGCGAGCGTGCTCGGTGCCGAGACCGCGGCGAGCAGGGGCATCCCGGCCATCCACGCCTTCTGGGTCAGCTCGAAGCTGGCCCGGCCGGAGACGAGCAGGATGTGCCCGGCCAACGGCAGCCGGTGCTCACGCGCCGCCCAGCCGACCACCTTGTCGACCGCGTTGTGCCGTCCCACGTCCTCGCGCAGCACCACCAGTTCACCGGCGGCCGTGAACAGACCTGCGGCGTGCAGCCCGCCGGTGCGGTCGAAGCCGCGCTGCCCGGCCCGCAGCCGCTGCGGCAACTCGGCCAGCAGCTCCGCCGGTACGGCCAGCGGATCGTCGGTCACCGTGAAGAGCGACCGGGTACGCACCGCTTCGATGCTCTCCTTGCCGCACACCCCGCAGGCGCTTGTGGTGTGGAAGTGGCGGCTCGCCTCGGCGGCCGGTTCCGGCACACCGGGTGCCAACACCACATCGACCACGTTGTAGGTGTTAGGCGTGTCCGCGCCCGCGCAGAGCTGAGCGGTGGCCACGTCATCCACCGAGCGGATCAGCCCCTCAGTGAGCAGGAACCCGATGGCCAGATCAAGATCGGCACCCGGCGTACGCATGGTGACCGCGAGCGGACGGCGGGACGGCCCGGCCGCACCGACCCGGATCTCCAGCGGCTCCTCCACCGCGAGGGTGTCGGGCCGCCGTACCCGGCCGCGCCCCACCTCACCCGCGTCCAGGTCGACCCGCAGCACCGCGCGCCGATCAGTAGCCCGTCCCACCCCACCATCCTGCCCCATCC
>NZ_POTX01000067.1 GCF_003236305.1 Micromonospora endophytica
CAACCACCGCCGCCGCCACTCCGCACTCGGCTACCTCAGCCCCACCGACTACGAACAGACCCTCACACCGACTACGCTGCATCAGATCGCGGCATAACCCGGTGTCCACATCCCGGGGGGAACCTCACTGATTCGGTCCCCATGCCCAACCTTCTGGTTGAGCTCGCCGAGGACGACCTCGACAGCAAACTCGAAGCCATGCGGCAGTACGCCACCCAGATACACGAGCATCCACATACGCGCTCCGAACAAACCCTCCGCAGCCTCGCGGTACTACGTGGCATGCAGGCCGGCGTACCGCTGGCCGAGGCGTACCACATCATGCGCTGCCTGGCCTGACGGTCACGTCCGACCGTCCCGCCTCATCCCACCTGCTGCACCGAAAGGAAGCCAGCTATGCGAGTTCTTGTCACCGGGGGCGCCGGATTCATCGGCTCCCACCTCTGTGAATTCCTGGTTGAGCAACACCATGACGTCACCGTGCTCGACGAGCTTTCCACTGGTTCGGTGGCAAACCTCACCAGTTGTCTCGACGCCGGCAGCGTACGCCTCGTGGAGGGGTCGATCCTCGACCGTGACCTGGTGGACGAGTGCGTCCGCGGCAAGGACGCAGTCTTCCACCTCGCCGCCGCCGTCGGCGTACAGACGATCGTCAACAGTCCTCTCCAGTCACTGCGCGTCAACTTGCACGGAACGGAAAACGTCGTCGAGGCAGCAGTGACGCACGGCGTGCCGATCGGCGTCACGTCGACCAGCGAGGTGTACGGCAAGAACGATGCCGACGGGCTCCGCGAGGACGCCGACCGGATCCTCGGGTCCCCGCTGCTCAGCCGGTGGTCGTACGCGGCGGCCAAGGGCCTCGACGAGTTGGTGGCACACGTCCGCGCCATCGAGACGGGCACTCCCTGCGTGAGCTATCGACTGTTCAACGTCGTCGGGCCGCGGCAGACAGGCCGGTACGGCATGGTTCTGCCGCGGTTCGTCGCGCAGGCGCTCAGCCACGAACCGATCACGGTGTACGGCGACGGCACGCAGCGCCGGTGCTTCGGGTCGGTCTACGACGTGGTACCCGCGATGGTCGAGTTGCTGCAGACCCCTGCGGCGCACGGTAGAGCGGTGAACCTCGGCGGGCGCGAGGAGATCTCCATCCGCGGGCTCGCCGAGAAGATCAAGGACTTCACCGGCTCGACCAGTGACATCCACACGGTGCCCTACGACGTCGCCTACGGTCACGGCTTCGAGGACATGGCTCGCCGTATGCCGGACCTGTCGCTGGCCCACGAACTCATCAACTACACCGCCCGCTACGACCTGGACGACATCGTGCAATCCGTCGTCGCCGACGCACAGCGCGCGGGACAGCGTGATCCGCTGCTGACCGCTCCGTGAACCAACCGGACGCAGCTTTGGATCTTGACGGTTCGGGCTGGTAGGGGGCCTTGGCGCGGATGCAAACCGACGCACACAGGCGCTCGTGGTCGCCGACTGACCACTCGCACGCTGGGCCGGTCAGTGTTTGGCCGCGGACGCTGCGCGATCGGCTCGAAGCAAGCGACGGTGCAGGCGCGCCGCCTCCTCCTGGTCCGTGTTCTGACGTAGTACGAGCCAGGCGGCCCCGATCGCCGGGTCCTGGGCGGTCGCGGCCGGGCCGCAAGGATGGCCGGGACCGCCGCCAACCCGACCTCCACTGCGGCCTGTGATCAACCCGGAGATCCGCGCGTCTACTCCCACGCCTGGGAATGAGACTCGAAGGTCTTCGGATCGATGTGGCACGGGATGACGCATACGAGGTGACCGCCCGGGGCCCGTAAGGTGATGCACTCCAGCCAGCGGCCGACCTCGACGGCGCCGAGGGCGATCAGTCGGCGGGCTTCCGCCTCGACGTCGTCGGTCTCGATGTCGACGTGGTACCGAGCCTGGTCATCCACGGCTTGTACCGCCAGAACCAGCCCGGGCAGTGCGCCGCGCAGAGAGGTGAACTGCTGCTCATCGGGAACTGCGCGTGCAGGCACACCGAGGGCTTTCGACCAAAAGGCGGTAGCTGCGGGCGCCTGACCGCGTGGTACGTCGATCAGGATCGTCGAGAGTCTGCTGCGGTGGGCCACGATCAACCATTATCCACATCACCCGAAGATTCGGCGAGCACATCCATGACCGTCAGATGGGACAAAGAGGAGCGGTCACGTCGGTCCCGCCAGGTCACCCAGCGCGTCGTCCGCCACGACACCGTCGATCCAGCATTCAGCGCGCCGGCTGCCACCACGGACAGCCCGTCGGTACAGCCGATCCGCGGCGGCACTGTCGCGAGGGCGGCGTCCCGCCGCGAGATGGCCTTTACCATCGCCTATTCGTTGATCTTGTTCAACGGACTGATTTCACTCTCTCACTTGCCACCTGGCATGAACTGCCTGCACGGCGGTACGAGCGAAGCGACCGCGAGGATCCGGCAGCCACAGTGGACTGGACTCGCGCCGCGAATCCGGCGTAGCATCCTGCCCCAGAGAGATCGTCAAGCGATCGCCGCTGGTGAATGCAGACAGCGGATCGGGGGGGATTATGATCTATGCGCTGCCGCCGCAACGCCACTTCTCTTGCGCTGCTATAGCGTCGCATCCCTGCGTTCTTGCCATCGATCCCGAGGAACGCCGCGAAACAAGCCGACAAGCCTAGCGTCGATCTTTACGAGCCCATTGACCTGATGTCGGTTGGTGCGCGTCAGCCCGGTGACCGAACTGCAGGCCGCGGTGGCCCGATCTGCGTCCTCATTTCCAGATTGATCGGCCAACAATGCCAGCAACGCCGCCGGCATCGCACTCGACGGCGTGTTCCCAAGGCCGGAAGCCGCCTCGATGCCCCCGCTCGTTTGGCGGGTCAGCCGGGTCAGGCGCATCAGTAGCATCTCCGGCCGTCCTCTACGGCCCAAGCCCGCCACCACTCCGCCGGGACGAGGAACGCCCTCGCGCAGTGGTTCAGCGAGTCGAGCCGCGGCGTCCTGTGCTGGCTCGACCTGCGAGCTGGTGGCGCCGGCTGGTGGGAGGAACGACCGCCTACCTCCCTGCGCACGGCGGCTACGTGCCGGGCGATCTCGATCGCCGGTGCGCCACTGTCCAGAGCGACTTTGCCGACTACTGAGCAGCAGGTCCGCTGAACGGCCCGATGCACACGAGGCACCAGACGAGAGGGGTTTCGCGAACCGTGGTGACAGTGGATATCTTCGGTCGCTGCCAGTCATACACAGTGAGCCAGGAGGCTCGCTCAGCCGGGCTATACCCGTACTTCATTCCCTTCGAGGGGCACGACGCGACCGTCGCGCAGACGGTCGACGGCGACATCCTCATGTGCGGCTCGAACAACTACCTCGGGCTGACCTCCGACCCCCGCGTGCAAGCGGCGGCGCAGGCGGCGATCGAGGAGTACGGCACGTCGCGGACGGGCTCGCGGCTACTCAACGGCAACACCCCACTTCACGACGAGCTGGAGCACGAGCTGGCCGACTTCCTCGGCATGCCGGCCGCATTGGTGTTTCCGACCGGCTACCAGGCAAACGTCGGCACGATCGCGTCGCTGCTGTCACGTCACGACGTGGTCATCCTCGACCGCGAAGCGCACGCCTCGGTCTACGACGGCTGCGGCATGAGCCGGGCCAAGACCCGACGGTTCGCCCACAACGACATGGACGACCTTGAGCGACAGTTGGCGGCCAGCCCTTCGGACGCCGGCCGGCTGGTCGTCGTGGACGGGGTGTACTCGATGGCCGGCGATCTGTGCCCGCTGACCGAGGTGGTCCGGCTGTGCCGGCAGTACGGCGCCCGCCTGCTCGTCGACGACGCCCACGGCATCGGCGTGCTGGCCGACGGCCGGGGCACCAGCGCGCACTTCGGCGTCACCGATCAGGTCGACCTTGTCACTGTCACCTTCAGCAAGTCGCTGGCGTCGATCGGCGGTGCCGTACTCGGCCCGGAGAATGTCATCGAGTACCTGCGCCACCACGCGCGCAGCCTCATCTTCAGCGCGGCTGCCCCACCGGCAAGCCTGGCCGCCGCGTACGCCGCATTGCGCATCCTGAAAGCGGAGCCGTGGCTGTGCCGGCAGGCGGTGGAGAACGCGTCGTACGTGCGTCGCGAGCTCATGGCCCTGGACTACGACCCGATCCCGAACGAGACGCCGATCGTGTCCGTACGGCTCGACGGCGTGCAGGAGACCCTGCTCGCGTGGCGCAGCCTGCTGGACCGCGGCGTGTATGTCAATGCGGTCATTCCCCCGGCGGCTTCGCCTCGGCTGCGAGCGAGTTTCTCCACCACGCACACGCCGGAGCAGCTCAAGCGTGTCGTCGCCGCGTTCGCCGAGGTTGGCGACCTGATGCCCCTGGAGGACCAATGACCGTCGACCAGCTCGAACCCGCAGTCAGGACCCGGGATGTGGTGGTTGCCTGGGCGCGGATGTGGCGGTTGCACTTCGTGCCCTTCTCGTTGTCGGCAGGTCTGGTCGGCATGACAGCGCCGCCGGTCGGGGCCAGCGTCGCGAGTGTCGTGATCGGGCTGCTGTTCTGCACGCTGGGATACGGCGTCGGTGTGGTCATCAACGACTGGTTCGACCGCGAGGCCGACGCCGTCAACGCTCCGGACCGCCCGTTCGTCACTGGGCTGATCAACCCTCACGTCGGTCTGGCGCTGACGCTCACGATGTCCGCAAGCCTGATGGTGGTAGCCGTCGTGGTCGCACCGACGTTGGCGCTGTGGAGTGTCATCGCGATCGGTGGGCACCTGGTCTACTCCTGGAGCAAGCGCATCCCCATGCTGGGCAACCTCGTCAATGGCGTCGACATGGCGCTGTTCACGGTGCTCGGCGCCGTGGCCGTCCGACCCGACGCGGGTTGGCTCGACATCCCGGCGGTGACCTGGTTCCAGACCGCGCTCGTCGCGGTCGCGTTCAGCGGCTTCTGCCTCGTCGGGTACTTCAAGGACATCGAGGGCGACCGGGTCGCGGGTTATCGCACGCTGCCGGTGGCCATCGGCACCAGGGCCTCCAGCAGGATCGCCGTGATATTTCCGGTGGTGGCGGTGACAGCGGCGGGCACAGCCGCCGTGGCGGACGCCGGTCGAGCGGGTGTCTACGCCGAGGTCGTCTTCTGGGTGCTGCTCGTCGCGGCTGCGCTCGGGTTCACGCAGAGCCTCGTGACACTCAACCGGGCGCCAGAGACCCGGGCGTACGAGGCGCTGGTCTGGTTCATCCGGGCGACCACACTGTTCTTCCTGTCGCTCGGCGCGCTGCACCGACCGACGCTCTTCCTCCTCCTCACCGTTGCGATAATGGCCTACCTGGAGCTGACGCTGCGTGCCACCCAGTCCTCCCGGCAGGCATGACATGACCGCGACCGCCGGCAACCGGCTGCCCCTGAACGTGGACGAGGGCAGCCTGATCATCGCGATGCGCGAATGCGTGGCCCGATCGCCACAGCAACTCAACAACGCCTTCGAGGCCGATGCCGAACTTCTCGATCTGGGTACCGCCGGGCTCCTGGCGGTCACTGTCGACACGTTGAACGGCGGAGCCGAACTGGCTACCGCCATCACCCCGTACGCGAAGGGGTGGTTGACCACCACCGTCAGCGTGAGCGACCTCGCCGCGGTGGCCGCCGACCCGGTCGCCGTGCTGGTCTCCTGCTCGCTGCGTCGAGACAGTTGGACTCTTGAGGATGCCCGCGAGTTCGGGCGCGGCGCATCCGAGGCCGCCGAGCGGTACGGCTGCCACGTCGTGGGCGGTGACACCAACTGGGCCAACGAGGAGAGCTTCACCTCGTGCGCCCTGGGAACCGTGCCCCGCGGATCCGTGCTGAGCCGGCTGGGTGCTCGGCCCGGCGACGCGCTGTATGTGACCGGCCCGATCGGAGCCGGCAACGCTGTCGGATTCCGTGCCCTGGCACTGGGCGGTACGGGGGCGGGCCAGCCATGGCTGCCTGAGGCGCGGGTGGCCGCGTCCGAGGCACTGCGCCGCTACGCCCGGGCGTGCATCGATACCAGCGACGGCCTGTTGAACGCGGCCGTCAGCCTCGCCGAGCTCAACGGCCTGGGGGCCGAGGTGGTGCTGCACGACGAGGTGTACGCGCCGATCGTCTCCGCCGTCGCCGACTCGGCGCGCCTGCCCCGGTGGTGTTCGGCTGCCGCCGAGTGGGGCGAATTCGAGCTGCTGTACGCGATCGACCCGGCCGACGCGCAGCCGTGCGCCCGGGCGCTGTCGCAACGCGGACTGAATCCCCTCCGCGTTGGACACCTCGTTGCCGGTTCGGAACTGCTGCTGATCGACGAGTCAGGACAGCGCCAGGAACTGCGGAACCTGCTGACGCGCATGCGGGCACTCGACCCGGCCGGGTCGCTGCTCGCCGACCTGCGTGCCCTGCTGGCGGAGGGTTCGTGATGGGGTCTGGTCTCGCGCTGGTGACCGGTGTCACCGGCTGCGTCGGCCGCGCGGTCGCCGCCGCCCTGCGGGAAGAGGGCTGGTCGGTACGTGGCCTGGTGCGGGCACCCGCGCCGAACCACGCGACGTACGCGACGCACCTCGGTGACCTGACCGACCCGGAGTCGCTGCGCGGCTCCTGCGCGGACGTCGAACTCGTGGTGCACGCGGCTGCCGATCTGACCGACTGGCGACCTGGCCCCCGGATCTGGCAGGTGAACCGGGACGGCACCCGGGCGTTGCTGGAGGAGGCGCGGCGCTGCGGTGTCTCCCGATTCGTCTATCTGAGCACCGTCGACGTCTTCGGTTTCCACGCCACGAAGGTCATCGACGAGGCGTCGACTCGGCGGGTGCCGCGATACCCGTACCCACTGTCGAAGGCTGCGGGTGAGGACCTGGCGTGGTCGTACCACGGGAACGGTCTTGATGTCACTGTGGTGTACCCCGCGTGGGTCTTCGGCCCCGGCGACCGCAACTTCCTGCCCGAACTCGTGCGCGGTCTGCGCGCCAACAAACTCGTCCAGTTCGACCGCGGCGTACCACCGATCGAGTTGACGTACAGCGAGAACCTAGCCGACGCGATCGTCATGGCCGGCACCACTCCCGGCTGCGCCGGTGGCCGGTTCATCGTCGGTGACTCGTACGGCCTGACCCTGGGGCAGTTGTTCGCCGCGGTGGCCGAACGGATCGGGGCAAGGCCGCCGACGTCCTCGATCCCCTTCACCGCCGCCCTGGCCGCTGGAGCCCTGTCCGAGCTCGCGGGGATGGCCGGCATCGGCATCAGATCCGGCCGACCGCTGCTCACCCGTTACGCGGTTCGCTCCGTCGCCGGAGGAATGCGGTACGACGTCGGCCGGATCAGGTCGATCGGCTATTCACCCCGGTACGGCTTCGCGGAGGCGCTGAACCACACCATGGCCGAGCTGGAGATGGAGCAGGCGCATGGCAGCCGATGAGAACGACACTGTCGTCTGCATCATCAACCCCGCGTCCGGGGTCCAGCGCCGGCGCACGATCGTGCAGCGGATCGCCGCGGAGCTACCCGAGGCGGAGTGTTGGTCCACCCGCTATCCCGGGCACGGCATCGCCCTCGGGCGGCAGGCAGTCGAGGACAGATACGGCACTGTGGTGGCGATCGGCGGCGACGGCACGCTGTCCGAGGTTGCCAACGGGGTGCTGGCGGGGGGCGGGGAGAAGGTACGGCTGGCGTACGTGCCGGCCGGCACCTGCAACGACTTCGTTCGCGGCCTGCGGCCGGTCACCGACCTCGGTGACCTGCTCGACCGCACCCGCGACCGGGAAACCGACGTCGGTTCGGTGATCTTCACCCGGCCCGACGGCACGCGGGACCAACGGTACTTCCTGGTCAGCTGCACGGTCGGGCTGATCAGCGTGATCGGACAGCGGTTCACCGAGAAGACACCGGTCAACCGGGTGCTCAAGCGGCTCAACCTCCAACTCGCCGAGACGACGTCGAGCATCCGGACGCTGGCCCGCTGGCGGCCCGTCGCGGTGCGGTTGGAACTCGACGGCGAACCGTCCAGCCTGACCATCACCAATCTCGCCGTGCTCAAAGTGCCGTACTTCGCCGGTGGTCTGGTCTTCGGCCGCACACAGCCCCCGCGGGCGGGATACCTGGACGCGGTGCGGGTGGCGGGTGTTGGCCGCATCGGCGTGGCCGGGCTGGTGTGGCAGGTGTTCCGCGGTGCCGCCGCAGGACACCCGGCGATCAAACGGCAGGAGGTCCGCACCGTGAGCGTCGACGCGGCCAGCCCGCTGCCGGTAGAGGTCGACGGCGAGATCGTCGGATACACCCCGGCCGATTTTTCGATACATCCGTCGTGCCTGACGACGGTGGTATGAACCCAGCAAGGGAGCGACAGGTGCCTGCCCCGAACACGTTCCACATCGGACTCGTGGTTCCCGACTACACCGGCCAACTCAGCCCGATGGCCACACTCGGCAGAGAACTGCTTCGGCGGGGCCACCGGGTCACCCTGGTTTCCCTGCCGGATGCCGGAACGAAGTCGTTCACGGCCAGGTTCGCCTTCGCACCGATCGGCGAGCGCGAGTTTCCGGTCGGCTCGCTGGCGCGCTTCTCCGAGGAGCAGGGCCAGTTGACCGGCCTGGCCGCGATACGCTTCATCGTCCGCGGGTACGTGCGCGAGGTCGAGGTTCTGCTGCGGGATCTGCCGGTCCTGGTGCAGCAGCACGGGATCGACGCGCTGCTGGTGGACCAGGTCTACGGCGCCGGCAACACCGTCGCGGAACACCTCGACATTCCGGTCGTGAACGTGTGCAACGCGCTGGCGCTGAACACCGAGCCCGGTGTGCCGCCGTTCATGACTGCGTGGCCGTACCATCCTTCGCTGCTCGCGCGGGTGCGCAACATCCTGGGCGACCAGGTGATCGCCTGGGTCATCCGGCCGGTGCTGCAACGGATCAACGAACGCCGCGCCGCGTGGGGCCTGCCGCTCATCAGCAGTGTGAACGACGGCTCGGATCTCGCCCAGATCACCCAGCAGCCGCCGTTCTTCGACTTCCCACGCACCCGCCTGCCGGACTCGTTCCACTACACCGGGCCGTTCCACGACGAGGACAGCACCGAGCCGGTGTCATTCCCGTGGGAGCAGCTCGACGGCCGTCCGTTGATCTACGCGTCGATGGGGACCCTCCAGAACCGCCTCCCGCACATATTCCAGGCCATCGCCACGGCTTGTGCCGGACTCGACGCACAACTGGTCATCTCCCTCGGCAGCACGGACGTCGAGCCGCCGACGGGCCTTGCCGGAAACCCGATCGTGGTCCGGTACGCGCCACAGCTGGATCTGCTGGCGCGGACGTCTCTCGTCATCACGCACGCCGGAATCAACACCACACTGGAAGCGCTCGCCCACGGCGTGCCGATGGTCGCGCTGCCCGTGGGGAACGACCAACCGGGCGTGGCCGCTCGGCTCAAGTACCTCGGCGCTGGCGAGTTCATCCCAGTGCACAAGGTGACACCGGCGCGGCTGCGGGCGGCCATCGGCAAGGTGAGCGGCGACCCCGCCTACCGTGCGAAGGCGCAGCACTACAAACGCCGGATCGCGGAGCTGGACGGCGTGCGGCGCGCGGCCGACATCGCGGAGGAGGCGTTCCGCACACGCCGACCGGTGCACAGACAGGAGATGTCCGAGACGACGGAAGGTGGCCGCCGATGACACAGCAGGCGGGACGGATGGCCCGGCAGCTGCCGACACTCAACGGCCTGCGGGCGATCGCCGCGGTCACTGTCTTCTTCTCCCACACGACTCTGTTCGGCTTCTTCGCCGACGAGCGGATCGACGACTGGTGGTACACCGCCCTCAGCCGTACCGGATCTGCTGCGCTCGGCTTCTTCTTCATCCTCAGCGGTTTCGTCCTGACCTGGTCGGCTCCCGACCACGAGCCGAATCGCCGGTTCTGGCGCCGCCGGGCCGCCCGGATCCTGCCGAACCACCTGGTCGTCTGCGCCGTGTTCATCGTTCTTCTGATCCTGGTACGAGGGGGCGCGCCGCTGTGGCCGACGGTGGCGAACCTCGCGTTGGTGCAGAGCTGGATTCCGAATGAGTTCATCTTCAACGGAGTCAATCCGCCGAGTTGGTCGCTGAGTTGTGAGATCTTCTTCTACGCGTCGTTCCCGTGGGTGCTCGCCGGCATCCGACGGCTCAGCGCTGCCTGGCTCTGGTCGCTCGCGGGTGGCATCGTCGCCGCGATGCTTGTCGCGCCCGCCTTCTCCATGGCGTTCCTTCCGGCCGAGCCGACGTACACCTATGCGGACGCGGCATTTCCGCAGTTCTGGTTCGTACAACAGTTCCCGTTGACCCGGATGCTGGACTTCGTCCTCGGGATCGTCATCGCCCAGCTCGTCATGCGGGGGCTGTGGATCAGGCTGAGCCTGCCCGCCGCCGCACTTGTCACGCTGGCCTTCTACGGCGTTTCCGTGGTCGTGCCGCTGCTCTACTCGGTCGTCGCGGCGATGGTCATCCCGCTCGCGTTGCTGGTGGCCGCCGCGGCGCGGGCGGACGTCGAGGGGCACCGCTCACCGCTGCGCGGACGGTTCAGCGGCTGGCTGGGCGACACGTCCTTCGCCTTCTACCTCCTGCACATCCTGGTGTTGTACGGGGCCAGCAACATGTCTCCGAACGGCTTCGGCGTCGCCGCTGCGCTCGCCGTGATGATCGGCGCCTACCTGGTGACCCTCGGCTTGGCATCGTTGCTTCACATCGGTGTGGAACGGCCGATGATGCGCCGGTTCGCCAAGGCCCGCAAACCTGCCGCCGCCCCTCGGCCCGCCGCAGCGGCTACCGCTTCGCCCGCCCTGGAGCCGACGCCCATCGCGACGGGTGACGGGACGCGAGTCACCTAGCGACAGCCGGATGCCGGAAACCGGACGGTGCCCTGGCTGATCCGCTCGGGATC
The DNA here is from genome assembly GCF_003236305.1 of Micromonospora endophytica. Lineage (GTDB taxonomy): Bacteria > Actinomycetota > Actinomycetes > Mycobacteriales > Micromonosporaceae > Micromonospora > Micromonospora endophytica. Next base: position 10,894 of record NZ_POTX01000067.1, read on the forward strand.
AGCCAGGGCATCAACTCACCTGACGGTCAGCGTGGCCCGGACCGCGCCAGCGGGACGCAGAGTGACCATCGGTACGACCTCCAGCCGCTCGTCGCGCGTGTCGACTCGGTAACGGGTGAGCAACGCGCTCAGCAGTACGGTCATCTCCAGCAGTGCGAAGTGTTCCCCGATGCAGCTGCGCGGGCCGCCACCGAACGGAAAGTAGGCGTAACGCGGTCGATCCTGCTGCCCGAGGAACCGGTCCGGCTCGAAGCGCTCCGGGTCGGGCCAGAACTCCGGATGCCGGTGCGTGACCCAGGGCGCAACCACCACCTTGGTATTGGCCGGAATGCGGTGTCCGGATACGGTCACGTCGGCTTCGGCCATCCGCTCCATGCTGTACACGGGCGGGTACAGCCTCATGCCTTCCATGATCGCAGCTCGCACCAATTCCTGATCGCCCGTGCCGATCGCGGCCGCGACCCGTTCCTGCACCTCGGTATGCCGACCCAGCAGATGCATGGTGAAGGCCAGGCCGGCCGAGGTCGTCTCGTGCCCGGCTAGCAGGACCACGAGCATCTGGTCCCGGATCTCCTCCATGGACAGCGTCTGCCCGGTCTCCGGATCCTTGGCCTCGAACAACCGGCTGAGCATGTCCTCGTTCTCCTCGCCGCCGCTGCGCTGGCGGGCGGCAATGATGCGGTCGATGATGCCGTACTGGGTCGCGCGGACCTGCGTGATCCGGCGCGACCGCGGAGTCGGCCAGCTCAACGGCAGCTTGACAACCTGCAGGGCGCGCGCCAGCGCGAGGTCGCCCAGAATGGGCATCAGCTCCTGCAGACGGGGGACGACCTCGTCGATGTCGTCGCCGAACAGTGCCCGGCCGACCACCCGCATCGTGTAACGCTGCATGACCTGGTACAGGTCGACGACGGACCCTGCGGTGACCGCCATGTCGTCGACGACGCGGGCCGCTTCCTCGGCCATCAGCTCGGTGTAGCGGGCCACCCGGCGCGGCGTGAACAGCGGTTGCAGCGTCCGCCGCTGATGCAGCCAACGGTCTCCGTCGCTGGTCAACAGGCCCGCACCGATGAACTCCCGGAGGATCTCGTACGCGCTCGCGCGGCGGCTGAAGACCTGGGGCGTGGTAAGGACCTGATGGATGCCGTCGGGGTGGTGCACGTTCACCACGTCGACGCTGACGGCGCGTGGTCCCCGAGGCAGGCCGACGTGGTAGGCCACCACGTCGCCGTACGTGTGGAAGCCGTCCAGAATCGATCCCAGCAGGTCGCGGCGGAGCTCCGGCAGCATGCCGAGGAGCGGATGCCCGGTCGGACCCGGCACGGCGGTGGCCTTGGACATCTGTGTCGTCACGGTGATCCCCGTTCAGTAGATCGACGTACGTCGACTATATTTCCACGCGCCGTGCTCCTTTTTCGGTCCCTGAACCCTCGCCCCGTCGGTCGGTGGCGAAACGGAAGCCGGGCGTGGCACCGCTTGACGGCGCGCACGCCCGGCTGTGCGGGCAGGCAGGCGCGGCTGCTGCGCTCGCGCCGGAGGCTGTTCACCAGTGGCGGTACGACGCCCAGTCGACGTCCGCGTAGACGCCCTCGGCGCCCAGGTCCTGAACCCACAGGCCGACGAACGCGCCGGTGAAGCCCCAGCCCTCAGGCTCACCATCCACCAGGGTCGCGGCGTACTCGTCGGACAGAATGGTGGCGTCGAGCTCCGCCGGCAGGTCGACCCAGCGCGCCTCGCCGGCCAGTTGATAGGCGAACGTGAGACGCGGACCGTCGAAGGTGACCCGCAGCGTGATCTCGCCCGCGCTCGACAGATCGACGCGGCACGCGTCGTGCATCACACGCCGACCGTTGTCGGACGACATCACCTCAAGTACCTGCCGACCGTCGTCGTCGGCCGTCACATAGGCGTAGTGCCAGTTGCGGGTGTTGTAGTAGGCGGTGACGCCGGCGAGTTGCCGGTAGTTGGCCGGCTCGAAGTGCACGGAGGCGGTCAGCTCGCACTGCTTCGAGGTCACGCGACGCGCGACCATGCTCGGACGCTGCCGGCCGACCGGCGACTGGCCGCCGTGAATCCGCAGGAACGAGGGCCTCGACGTGAGATCCACCCAGTCCGCGGTGGCGGGACGGCGCAGCGTCGACCACTCGGGGCCGAGCACCGGCTCGGTGAAGTCGTCCCGCTCCTCGGCCAGCTCCTCGGCCGGCTCAGCCTCACCCGGCACGGGCACGAGCACCGCCGGTATCCCGCCCTCGATGCGCGGCCACTCCCCCTCCGGCCAATCCACCGCCTGGATTGCCGTCTCCCGGCCGAGCACGCACCGCCCGAGAGGCGTGTACGGCCGGGCCGTCAGGTGCGCCAGGTACCAGCGCCCGTCCGGCGTGGACACGAGGCTGCCGTGACCGGACTTCTGCAGCTCCAGCTCGGGACGGCCGTTCGAGGTGAGCAGCGGGCCGTCCGGATGGGCCTCGTACGGGCCGAACAGGCTACGAGAACGGGCCATCGTCGCCTGGTGCGTCCAGGAGGTGCCGCCCTCCGCGGTCAGCAGGTAGTACCAGCCGTCCTTGTGGTACACGTGCGGAGCCTCGGTGACGCCAGCGGTGGTTCCCTGGAAAATTGTCCGCTCGGTGCCGACGAGGCGTCGGGCCTTACGGTCGTATTGCTGGATCTGAATGCCCGCGAAGCGGTCACGGCCCGGCCGCCAGTCGGCGACCATCGACAGCATCCAGGTTGTGCCGTCCTCATCGTGGAACAGCGACGGGTCGAACCCACGCCCATGCAGTACGACTGGGTCAGACCAGGGCCCGGCGAGGTCGCGCGCGGTCACCAGATAGTTCTGCGGATCCCAGTATCCGCTGGCAAAGCTTGCCACGTCGGCAAACAGGAGATAGAACTCACCATCCACATAGGACAGACTGGGCGCCCACACACCATTGGAGTCGCCTGCGCCGCTGAGGTCGAGAAGCCGCCGCTCGGTGAGGACGCCACCGAGCGGGCGCCAGTGCACCAGGTCGGTCGAGTGGTGCAGCCGGACGCCCGGGTACCACTCGAAGGTCGACGTGGCGATGTAGTAATCAGTGCCAACGCGCAAGATCGACGGGTCGGGGTTGAAGCCGGGAAGAACAGGGTTTCGGATCAGCCGGCCAGGCACCTCGCCGCCGTGGGGCCCGGCCGCTGCCGGACTCTTTGTTGCGGTCGTCATTTCGCTTCTCCGTAACGGTAGCCTCGTCGAAAGTTTCGACGACGTTCGATCGCCCGATCGGCACAGACTAGCCGCTATTACACGCTAGTGACAATGGCGTTGGCCTGTACAACCGCGCATGTTCAATGCCGCTAACTTCCGGAAGTTGCTCGGATATTCCACCCCCACAACCTCTTCGCGATCCCGCGATGAGGGCCTGACCTCCGGGTCCGGTACGGCCGCTCCCGAGCGTCCCCCCTGTGCTGCGTGACAAGCCGCCGACCGCACGGCAACCATCGAATACCATCGACGTCTACAGTGCCGGCGACGGTCGGTCGAGGCGCGCTACCGGCGGCAGATGAGATGGCGACCCCGACGTGCGGTCAGACCCACGTACTTCATCCTCGCCGCCCTGCAGGACGAGCCGTTGCACGGCTACGCCATCGTCGAGCGCGCGCAGGAATTGTCCGACGGGCGGGTGCGGTTGACGACCGGCACGCTGTACGCCGCACTCGACCGGCTCAACGGTGAGGAGATGGTGCGGGTGGCCGAGGAGACGGTGGTCAACGGTCGCGCGGGTCGTTCGAGACCGCTCAGTACGGTCGGCGGCCGCGACGGTTCGGACGGCGCCGGCATGACCGGCCTGGAGCGCCGCTACCGGTGGCTGCTACGCGCGTACCCTCGGGCCTACCGGCAGTACCGCGCCGACGAGATGCTGGAAACGCTGCTGGTTGCAGGCGAGCGACCGTTTCTTAGTCACGGAAGGGAACATTATCGTGAATGAGAAGGGAACGAGCTCCGCAGCGCGATGAGTGCACCTAAACCATTCGATGGTCATGACTTCTCCCAGACGGCGGCCTGGTCAGCCGCCGAGCACGCTGTCGACCCGCCGCCGCAGCGCGTCGATCACCTCGACCGTCCCCTCGTCGGCGACCTGGCCCCGACGCCCCCGGCGTCCCGAATCGCCACCACGAATCGCCACCACGAAGGCGGCCGCCACCAGCATGCTGGCCAGCAGCCACGGCGCGATCAGCACCGGGCGCAAGCAAGCTACGCCGAGATCGGTGCCGCCCGCGGTGTCAGCCGCCAAGCCGCCCGGCAGTACGCCACGAGGGGCGCGTCCAGGCTCAACAGGCCGCCCGCTGGACGATGACGAGTGGACCGATCTCGAATACCAGCGACAGCTTGCGCGGGAAGAACGCGAGGAGCGCTGCCCACCCCGGTCGTGGCGCTACCGGGCACCGACCGGCTACCGCACGGTCGTCAGAGCCCGCTACCGCCTCCCCACGGCCACGCCTCGGTCGTAGAACGAGTCCGGGACGCAATTCGAAACTAGTTCGACACACCATGACAGGATGCCCGGACCGGCCCGCCGACCTGATCGACCGGGTCCGCGAGATCACCGGCGATGAGCGGGAGAAGCCTCCGGTCGGGCGTCCGCACGTGTAGCCGCTACCCACGGCCGTAATCGCGATGCTGTTCGGGCTCCGGCACAACCTGCCCGACGAGACCGTGGCCGAGGTGTTCGGCTGCTCGCAGGCGACGATCACCCGCTACGACGAAATCCTACAGACGATCCTGCGCTGGGTCACCCGCCCCGAGGTCGACCAGCGCCTGGAGCAGACCCGGCGCTAAGGTGTCCTGGTCTCCGGGTTCGTCGCCCCGGCCGGCGAACGCAGGGCATACCACGGCCTGTTCTCCGGAAAGAAACACGTGTGCGGGCAACGTGCAGGTTGTCGTCAATCTCGACGATCGTGTCGACGACATGGGCACCCCGGTCAACGGCACCCGCCACGACGCGGCGGCGTTCTTCATCTCCGGCATCGCGCAAGGCCATCTCGGCCGCGGCAGTCTATGAAGGAGAGGTGAGGCCAAGGGCATCGAGCAACTCGGCGAAGGTGTCCTCCACGAATACGTTCTGGTTGTCCAACGCCGCCTCCAGGGCGGTCGCGGTTGCCGTGAGATCTGCCTCGACAGCCCAGGCGGTCGCCCGCTGAAGGACCTCGTCGCGTGGGTAAGGCGGCGAGGGTGCGCCGTACTCGAGAGCTGTCTCCTCGTGCAGGTAGGCGCGCCAGGACAATCCGCCGGGCGTCAACGCCTGAACGTCCGCCAGATCGCTATCCAGGACGTACGCGGTCAGCACTGGTGCCCCGGTATCGGCGACGAGCGCCGGTAGCACCCCGTCGGGATCACCATCGAGCTTCGCCGAGCGCCAACCGGCGCGCAGCACTGACTCCTCAAGGGCAGCGACGCCGCGCACCGCCGGTAGTTCCGACAACGGCCGGTCGGATCGGGCGACGAGCATGCGTCCCGAATACCCCATCGCGATCTATCCCTTCAGTTCCGCCGCATTGCGGCGGGAGACGTAGTACGGGGGGTCGTCCGGGCTGTCCGGTAGCGGGTCGCCGTCCCGCAGCACCGGCGCGAGAATCAGAAAGATCCGCTCCGCCGACTCCTGATCGAAGTCCCGGTAGTCTGTGGTTGCCAGCAGCCAGTACCCGCCTCCGGCGAGCCTCGCCACCTCAGCGAAGGCCCCGGTGGAGCGTAACGCGTCGGCCCCGCCAAGCCGGTCGCCGAGTTCTTGTGGGCAGATTGTCAGCCAGCCGTAGCCACGCAGAGTCTGCCGACTTTCCAGCACAGTCCTGATGGGTAAGCCTTTGAAGACGTTCTCGAACGCGGTCCTGCGTGTTCCCCGATCATAGGAAATCTCCCCATACGCCGGGTTACAGCTGTCGACGACACCGCGAACGAACGCGAGCGTCGCCTTTTGGTATGCCGGATCGTCGAGCCAGTCCGGATCGAACCCGACATCAAGAAAGAGCCAGCGGCCATGGTGCTCGACCAGCTTTGGGTCGGACTCCTCGTTGAACGCCGAGTTCACCCGGAACATCGGCAGGGCGTTCGGAAAGCCGGTGCTGTCCAGCGTCCTCACCTTCAGCTCGCCAGTGGCGGGTACGGCGTCGAAGCCGCGCAGGAACATATCCCATGACTTCGACGAAAACGCCTTCGTTCGGTACCGCAGACCACGCGCTCCCGGCACCCCGGTCATCACATGGCACCAGACGTCCCCCGGCCGACCGTAAGGGTCGGCACGGGGGCGTCGGCGCAGAACCTCGTCGGAGAGCGGCTCGGCGGCCAGCAGGGCCTCACGCAGGCTGCCGCCCATCGCCTCGAAGGCACCGGTGAACCACGACCGGAGGAGTCGCGCCGTGTCGGCGTCGGCCGCTGGCCGTTCAACGTTCAGCTGCAGCTGCATCTGCCATGTCATCAGATCAACCGATCCCTTTCCAGCACTGACGGCCACCGCCCGCTTGTACAGACACCGCAACGCCGCGATCAAATGCTCCGCCGCGCTCCGCCCGCCTCGGGCGTTGCGCCGGGCCACCACATGCGTCTTGGCGTACTCGGCGAGTTGCTCGATCTCCGACGGGCTCGGCTCATCGAGGCGCCGCTGTCCCCAGTGTTCCAAGACCCGCTTCCAGTACGAGCCGTACGCCCGCCTGGTGCCATCGCTGACGGCCGCCGCTACCACTGGCACGTACTCGGCGAACGTCGGTGCGGGCGGACGATCCGACGCCGCCTCGACAAGATCAGACGGTGAGATTCCCATCCGCGACAGCAGCACCCGCGCGGCATCCAACTCGGCCCGGCCCACGTCACTCATGCCTGACCACCACCGAGCACGACGGCGTGCACCGACATGACCATCGCATCCAGGGCCGCCGGCGGGTGCACCACCAGCAGGCCGTCAGCGGGGCTCGCGGCCAGCAAGACCCGGTCGCCAGCGGTCAGCCCACACCATTGTCGGACCGCCACCGGCAGATGCAGACGACCTTGACCAGTAACGGTGAAGACGCCCTCACGATCCACCCGGACGACGATCAATCCGGAGCACTCCCGAATGTGCAGGCGGGTGCCCGGTGTCCAGCCGAGGGTACGGATGATCGTGCGGTCGGCGATCCGACCACTGACATCAATAACGGCCACGCCGTACACCATCGTGCCGGCCCGTGGCGTCGGCAGGACCGGAAGCGGCCAACGGCGGGCGGCGACGTGCTCCCCCGGGCTGCTGGCTGCGCCCCTCCTCCTGGTCCGCCAACATCACGGGCGGGATGACCGGAGCCCCAGAACGATCAACCACGACAACCGCCCCCGATCGAAACAGGGTCGGCCGAGGGCGTCGCTGCGCTGAGATTTGCGTGGTCAAGCGCGCTTGACCACCGGTACGCGATACACAGCATGAATGCTGCAAACTGGTGTCTGAGGATTGACACAGACCGATTTTCAGCGTGGGATGCGGCTCACCGGCGCTATCCTGCTCGACTGAGATCAGCCTAGCTTGACGGGTCCCGGGCCAGGCGTTCGGGACCCTTCTTTGCGCGCGGCCGCCTCCCACCTGACACCTTCGCGCCCCAGCCCGGTGCGCGCTCATGCCGAGATCAGTGCGCTGGATCATGGCGGGACGCCCGGCGCGTTGAAGCGATCGAATGGCCGAGGGGCGGCGGCACCAGGACCGGCGAGGCACACGCCGGGATCGGTTACCGCTGTCCCCTGAGCCGCTCGGTGATCCAGGCTGCCGCTTTCTCGACCGCCTGCCGGGACTCGTCGGTGTGGTCGAGCATGTCGAACCCGTGCTGCCCGTTCGGCACGTCGAGCACGTCGACCGGTACACCATTGCCACCCGCCGCCTTGAGAAACACAGCGACCGGCTCGGACAACAAGCGGCGCTCCAGGCCCACCCGGGTGAGCAGAAGCGGAGGTACGGGCCGTCCCGCCTCACCAATCGCCGCAGCGGGCGCGAACCTCGGATCGATGCCCCACTCCGGCAACGGTGCCAGCAGCGGGTACGTCAGGGCGACTGCGCGCAGCCACTCCGGCCGCTCGCGGAGCCAGTCGGTGCTCAGCAGCCCTCCGCCGGAGAAGAACCAGAGCGCGATCCGCTCCGGGTCGACGCGCGGGTCGACCCGTACCCGCTCTACCGCCCCAGCGACGTCCTGGGCCGCGGTGGGGTAGTCCGCGAAGGGACCGTCCGGGCCGACAACCATTTGGAGCCGATGCTCGGCGGTCACCGCGACCGGGCCGAGGGAGGCGAGGAGAGAGCCGTAGCCGCGGTAGACCGGCCAGTCACGTGGGGTCGGGCTCATGCCAGGCGGCATCGGGCCGCCATGAACGAGGATTACCGCGGGGCGTGGCAGGTCGCCATCCGGCAGGTACCAATCGAGGTTCACCTCCCGCTCCGCGTGGCGGTCGGGTGGCGTCAGCACGAAAGGGCGAAGGAAGCTCGGTATCTCTTCCATCATCGCAGTCTGTCACGCAAGGTTCGATCTTGCACACTAGCCGCCGTCAATCCTGAATGGTTGATCACCGCGAACCGTTCTCCGCCAGGAGTTCGGGATCGCGTCGAAGGCGTCACCGAATAGCTCGCCGAGTACATCGGACTCGAACAGCAGCTCGACCGGATGGGTTCGCGCATCAAGGTCCATTCCACATCCGGGCCGTTCTATTGAGGAGCGGGAGATCACGCTCGCCCGCCGCAGGTTCGCTGAGCCAGCGACGGCGGCGGGGCAGCGACCGGCAATCTCAGGATCCTGCCAGTTCACGACGCGCACCTTACTTGAGTGCGTTCTGGCCAGCATCCGGATCTGCCGCGACGTGCGCGTCAGCGTGCGGGGTTGGCGGACGGTGATTCGGTTCCTGCCGGTTCGGAACGATCGGTGCAGGAACTCCCGATCAGACCATCGGGCGCGGGGTCCAGCCGCACTCTGCGCCCCGGCCGGTCCACCTCGGCGATCGTGACGGTGACGGTCTCTCCCATCGCTGGCTCCTGGGTCAGGACTGACTCGTGAAGGAGTCCCACGATGCCCGGTGCGACACGAACGAAGACACCGAAGGGCACCACCTTGACGACGGGTCCGGACAGCACCTCACCGATCCGGTCGGCGAACTGGACGAGTGGATCGTCCTGCAATGCTTTCAGCGAAAGCTGGACCTGTTCGCGAGTGGTGTCGAAGTCGAGCACCTCAGCGGAGATCTGCTGGCCTACGTGCACCACGTCAACTGGGTCGTCGAAGTACTCCCAGGTCAGCTCCGGAATCCGAATGAATCCGCTTCCTGACTGGTCAGCCGGATCGCCCTCGATGCGCACGAAGACGCCGAAGTTACGTATCTCCGAGACGGTTCCGCGCACCACCGTGCCGCGCTTCGGCTGACCATCGGACACGGCGGAACTATATCGCCGAAGTGGCCGATGTGCGCCATTGATCAGGTGCACGCTTCTGGTCGTGGTGGCGAACCGCCCGTGGTCGAGAACCCTTTCCCGGGCGTCGATGACCTCGATGGTGGCCGAGTGCTTGTGCGGGCCCATCCCGATGATGACCTCTGGCATGCTGTCTTCCTCGATCCGAGCCTGTGATGGTCGGCGAGGAGGGCAGCGCTACTTTGAGCTGGGCATACCCCTCTTGAGCCACTCCCCGCTGCGGTGGTCGACGGGACGCACGCCAGATGAGAGTCACACCAACCAACAGCGGACAGCCGCGATAAGAGCGTCCCATCGACCACCTTGACCCAGCCTGGCCGGGCTGCGGCCATACGTCCAGTAGACAAGTAGCCGCGTTCCGGGCGTCACGGTCGGCGAACGGGCGGCCACGCCAGCGACATCTGAAACTGCCGAACGGCCGGCTCCGGTCAGGCCCGAGGTCCTGCGCTCCAGGACCGCGCAGGTTTACGCACCAGCGTTTGCTTCCGGCGGCCGACTCAGCTACCGGCTGCCGGGCTTGGTCTGAAACAGAGGATCACGACCGTGGCGAAGAACAGCAATACAGGAGGACAACCTGATCCGGATGACCTCGACCCGGCCGGTACGACGCTCTTCGCCGACAGCCGTCGCGCCGCCGAGGCGTGCATGGCGAACCTGCGCCTGGCCCTCGGCCACGACCCGCGCGACCGGCGGGCGCGGGACCTGGCCGAACAGGTGGGCACGAAGAGTCGGAGTTCCGCGCGGTTATGGGGGCGGCACGACGTGCAGGGCAAGACGCACGAGGCGAAGACGTTCCGGCACGGCGCGGTGGGCGAGGTGGCGCTGTCGTACCAGGCGTTCGACGTACGGGACGCGCCCGGCCAGCAGTTGATCGTGTACGGACGGAGCCGCACAGCCGCAGCGCCGAGGCGCTGCGGCTGCTGGGCGCACCCTGGCCGTCAGTCGCTGGCTCCGCTGACCTGGGTCGTACGTAGATTCAGGGCAATTCGACGCGCTCGATGAGTTCTCGCACCGCGATCATGTCCAGGAAGGCGCGGCAACGCACCACCTTGCCGCCGCGCATCTGCCAGATCCAGCAGTACTCGTTGTGGTAGTCGACGCCGTCGGTGGCCGTCGCGTCACCCTCGAACCGGATGATTACGGTGTCACCCTCGGTCCACATGTCCCTGATCGTCATCTTGAGGATCGACGCCAGCCGGTCCAGGATCGGTGCCGAACCCTCCGCCAGGAACTCGGCTTTGGAGGTGTAGGTGCGACCGTTGACGATGGTCCACTGGACGTCGTCGTGGAGAATCTCGTAGATGTCGCCGCCCGCGTTCTGTCGCGCGAAGGCACGCAACACCGTCGCCCTGTTGCGGCCCTCCTCGCCCGGTTTCCCGGGGCCGCGCCCGCCGGCCCGCTCAGCCGGGGCCGCTGAGGCCGCGCCGGCCCCGGCCAGGGCCGTCACTCCACCGACAATCCCTGCGGTCAGGAGCAGCCGCCGGCTGTGCTGCGTGGCACTGTCCTTCATCATCGTTCCTCCCTCGCTTGCCGATGCGCGTCGCTACCCTCGCGGTAGAAGACGTATCCCGCGTGGTGCAGCACGTCCCCGTCGAAGGTGCCGTCCGCGCTGAATCCGGTGTCGTCGACGTACTCGATCCGGGTCCCGACGACCTGGTAGGAACCCGTGTAGGCGCTCTCCCGCTCACCTCGGGCCTCGTCGTAGCGGCCGTTCGGCAGCAACATCTGCCGGATGTGCCCGTCGGCCGTCACCCACATCCCGACGTACGGATGCGGCGACACGTCGCCGGCCCCCACGGGTGGCGTCGCAGTCGGTGCGGCTGTGGCCGAAGGCGCGGACGCCGGACCGCCGTGCGGCGCCGCGTCGTCGGCAGCGGCACCACCGCTGCCCGCCTCGGCGGAGCAACCCACGAGCAACAGGACACCGCAGGTCACGCTGAACAGAGCCCCCAGTCTCGAATTCGCCATGTCGACCACGGTAGGCATCCCATCCGTCGACAGCCTGGTCCCAGGACTCCCAGGAAGAGGTCACCCAGCATGCTCACCGCGCGTCCAGACTCAGCCGGACCGACGGCCAGCTAATACTCCGATGTCACTCATCTGCCGCGAATCGCTCGTACCTCAAGGCGACGTCGAGCGCCGGCCACTGGTATCCCGGTAGCGGTAGCGGGCTGGCCGGTCGACTCGCGTTCAGTCCAGGTAAAGCCGGTAGCCCTGGGCAACAGGACGTAGGCCGCGCGACTCGTAGAACATGTGGGCGTCGGCACGGTCGACGCGGGAAAGCAGCTGCACTTTATAGCACCCGGCCGCACGGGCCAGATCGATCAGCGCATCGAACAGGCGACCCGCAACCCCTTGGCGGCGGGCAGAGCGAGCGACGACAACATTCTCCACGAGCATGTGCGGACGTCCACCACGGGTCAGATTCGGCACGACGATGCAGTCAACAGTGCCGACCGCCGTTCCTTCGCGCAGGGCGATCAGCATGGTGCGCCCCGCCTGGCCGATGATCTCCTGCCAAGTCTTCACCGCCTGCTCGTGGAGCAGCGCCGGATCGTCCGGATGCAGCTCGGCGTACAACGTTCCCAACGCCATCAGATCGTGCTCCGTTGCCTGGCGAACGGTGATCGTCACGGCGACACCATATCGACAGGTCGGCCCGGCAGGCAGACGCGCGAACCCTACCGCCCAGCATCGGCCAGCTAGCGTAGTCGTACCCGACGTGCCGATGAGCATGTCTCGTCGCCGATGGCACACTCCGGGAGTGATGTACGAGACCGGGAGAGCGACCCATGTGGAGAGCGCCGGTGTTTCCAGCCGCGACGAGTTCGCCGCCTTCATGGAGGCCGTGCTTCGGGACTACCGCCAGGGAGGCGACGCGGAATGGGAGACATCCTTCCAGCGAGGAACGCATCCTCACAGGTCAGGAGTCAACCGAACCAGGTGCAGTCCCATCAGGTCCAACCGTCCAGCCGCCCTCACACGCGTAGCTCAACGCATTGATGTGCAGCTCGTCCGCGCCCGCTGGCGGTTGCGTCAACCAGCGACGCAGGGCGCTCTCGGTGGACCAGGCCATGCTACTCGCGGTGCGGCGGCCGCTGCTTCACTCATCTGGCCGCGATCGGGGTGGCGCTGGACGCGGGTGCGCGCTCATGCTGATGTGCGGGTGCGGTGGTCGGGCCTGCGGCAGTCAGAGCAGGCTGCGTTCGCGTAGCCAGGCGAACCGGTCCGCTGGCAGGCAGTCGGCCAGGTTCCGCTCCAGGTCGACCAACTCAAGGTCGACCGGGTACACCACGAAGTCGTCGGCGACTGGCAGCGTTTCGGTCCAGTCGCGGAGGTTGAGCCGAGCCGCTACCGCGCATAACAGTCGTCGGCCTGCCTCGGATCCGGCGGAGGCATCGATGTCGTCGGCGTCGAGCAGTGCGAGTTCCTGTCGTACCAGCCGCACCGATCCTGTGTCGTCGAGGTCGACGTCGGTGCTGGTCTCGAAGTCGGCCGGCGACCATGCTGCCTGGGCGTCGATCGCCGCGAGGGCGGCGCGCTCGTCCTCAGTGGCCACGTGCACCTCGAAGGTCAGCGCGTCCGATCGGTGGTAGCTCAGCGCGACGCAGGCGGCGGGGCCGTCGACCGGCAGGCGCGCCACAGCGTCCGGGATCAGCGTGAGTAGTGCGTCCTCGATGGTCCGGCACGCCGCTTCGAGGTCGAACCCGGCCGGCGGCCGCTCATAGCGCACCTCGGACCGGCTGCCCACCACCTCGACGACGCGGACCAGGCCGCGGTCATCGTGCTCCGCCGTCAGCACCGAAGGCACCCGGCCGTCGTGCTCGATCTCGACACGGCTGATCCGCCCATCGCTGTATGCGTACGACTCCCGCCCCGAGCCGCGCCGCGCGACCGTGTCGGCCGAGCGCATCAACCCGTCCCGGAAGCGGTACTCGTGCAGGTAGATGGGTCCGTCCGTATCGAAGCGGGCCGCCTCGACGACGTCGCCGTCGTGACCGACGAACGTCTCGTAGTACAGGCGGCCGTGCAGAAAGCCGCTGTACTCCTCGATCACCACCGCGCGGCCCTCAGCGTCGAACCCGATACGCAGGACATCCCGATCCACCGGCGGTCTGGCGTCCAACCGGCGGCCAGCCTTGAGCAGGTCCCGTTCGAAGTGCAACGGACGAAGATCAAGGCCCGGCCAGGTGTACCAGTCCCAGCGCCCAACGAGCGCGGTCGCCGCTCTCTTTCGGCAGCCGTACTAGCCAGCGAGCCGGGCGAACCGCGCAGCAAGATCGGCCATTTTCGGGATCCTACTGGTCGCCTCGCCGCCGTTGCCCACATCCGGATCGGCCGCCGAGGGGACAGATGAGCCGTGTCAGCGGAGTCGCCCTCAGTAGCAGGTTGCCTGGCTCCAATAGGGCACGATGGCGGTCATGGCTTGGCCGCTAGCCAAAGACCTGCAACGGCCTACCCGGAGGAGGCACGGTGACTCAGCCCTCGCAGCAACAGCGAGGCCACTGCCCCGTCTGTAAGCGTCGCGTGGCCCTCACCGCTGACGGGAAAGTTCCGCGGCACAACGGCACCATCCGAGCCTACGCCCCGCCTGAGGATTGCCCAGGCGGTGGACAGCCAGCGGAAGCCACAGCACGTCCTCCCGGGTGAGGCCGGCGAACTCATCGTCGGATTTGGGGTGCAGTGCGAGTCCGGTGGCCCGCTGGTAGAACGCGGCCAACGCCAGGGGTCGGCGCAGTCGAGCGTGATCGCCGCGAGGGTCAGCGTCGAGCGCACGGACCACCCCTTCATGGCGACGTGGCGGCAGGTCCACAGCAGGGTACGTGCCTGCCTGGGGCCACGGACCCGCACCTGCCCTACCGCCCACTCGCGATCGCGACGACGCGTGCAACGTTGGGGTTCGAGTCGCCGCGAAGGTCAACACCTCGAACTCGAGCTTGACCTGGCATGTTGGCATCGGGTGTGTGTCGGGATTGACACAGACCGAATTACAGCATGGGATGCGTTTCACCGGCGCTATCCCGCTCGGCTGAAAATCAGCCTAGCTTGACGGGTCCCGGGCCAGGCGTTCGGGACCCGTCTTTGCGCGCGGTCGCCTCCCACCTGACACCTTCGCGCCCCAGCCCGGTGCGCGCTCATGCCGAAAGTAGTGCGTCCGCTATGGGTCGGAGTGTGCGGAGGGGAGTCATGCCTGACTCAGAGGACGCTATACAGCGGAGCGGGTGCTCGAAGTTCAGAAAAACCGATTCTTCTTCACCGTCGTAGCGCAGTTGGAGCACCTCAATTGGTTGGTGGTGTACGGCTGAAGCGTGCTCTTGCCGCAGTTCGGACACTTGTGACCCTTCGCCACAGTATGGCCTTTCTCTGGGTGTGCTCGCCCCAGGCGCGAGCAGCCGACGCTCCATAATGTCCAGGTTCTTCGATAGCGTCAGTACGGCGGCCCTGACCTGCGGTTTTATAACTAATGATTGGACGGGCAAGAATCAGGGGACTTTGATATGGGCAGATTGCCCTTTGTGTCCTGGCAGGTTCCTCGCCAAGTTGGTGTGGTCTCGCCCGCAATGCTCTTGGCGAGGGTGTCAATCGACGCGATGTGGCTCATGACTTTAGAGGGTCATCCGTACCCGTAAGGCCCATCTTCTTGTCGGTGCGACGCGAGAGGATGAGGAGGCAGCGCTGGATCAACGTGAATGGGAGCGGATATGGCGAGTGGGCCACCTTCAACGTCGCCGCGATCAACGAGTGGCTCTGAAACGACACGCGGTGCCCCGGTTGGTGCATGACGCTCATTTGACGACGTGAAAGTCAGGGTGGGCGATCCAGGCAGTGAGCCATTCCGCGCAACGTTCTGATTACCGGTGGTGATCATGTGGTGCGGTCGTGGTCGGTGTGGAGCAGGACGAGTGCGGCGGCCACGATCTTGCCGATGTGCCATGGGTCGAGGCTGATGTTGC
>NZ_POTX01000068.1 GCF_003236305.1 Micromonospora endophytica
AGCCCCAACCCACCCCGTTGATCATGAGGTTAGCGGCAGCTTGAAGATCAACCACTGCCGCCAACCTCATGATCGACCGCCGAAGTGGGGTGGTCAGTAGCGGTAGTGGTCCGGCTTGAACGGGCCCTCGACGGGGATGCCGAGGTAGGCGGCCTGCTCCGTGGTGAGGGTGGAGAGCTTGGCGCCGAGGGCGGCCAGGTGCAGGCGGGCGACCTTCTCGTCGAGGTGCTTGGGCAGCACGTACACGCCGACCGGGTATTCCTCGGTCTTGGTGTACAGCTCGATCTGGGCGATGGTCTGGTTGGCGAACGAGTTCGACATCACGAAGCTCGGGTGACCGGTGGCGTTGCCCAGGTTCAGCAGACGGCCCTCGGAGAGCACGATGATGGCGTGGCCGTCGTCGAACTTCCAGAGGTCGACCTGCGGCTTGATGTTCTCCCGGGTGACGTCGGAACGCTTGGCCAGACCGGCCATGTCGATCTCGTTGTCGAAGTGACCGATGTTGCCGACGATCGCCTGGTGCTTCATCCGGGCCATGTGCTCGTTGGTGATGACGTCGAAGCAGCCGGTGGCGGTGATGAAGATGTCGGCGATCTCGACCACGTCGTCCAGGGTGGCCACCTGGTAACCGTCCATCGCCGCCTGCAACGCGCAGATCGGGTCCACCTCGGTCACCACGACCCGGGCACCCTGGCCACGCAGCGACTCGGCACAGCCCTTGCCCACGTCGCCGTAGCCGAGCACGACCGCCATCTTGCCGCCGATCAGCACGTCGGTGGCGCGGTTGATGCCGTCGATGAGCGAGTGCCGGCAGCCGTACTTGTTGTCGAACTTGCTCTTGGTCACCGAGTCGTTGACGTTGATCGCCGGGAAGAGCAGGGTGCCCGCGCGGTGCATCTCGTAGAGCCGGTGCACACCCGTGGTGGTCTCCTCGGTGACGCCCTTGATGCTGGCGGCGACCCGGGTCCAGCGCTGGCCGTCGGAGGCGAGGGAGCGGTGCAGCAGGCCGAGGATGACCGCGTACTCCTCGGAGTCGGCGGACTCGACCGGCGGCACCGCGCCGGCCTTCTCGAACTCGGCACCCTTGTGGACGAGCAGGGTGGCGTCGCCACCGTCGTCCAGGATCATGTTGGGGCCCTGGCCGTCAGGCCAGTCGAGCACCTGCTGGGTGCACCACCAGTACTCTTCGAGCGTCTCGCCCTTCCAGGCGTAGACCGGGACACCGGCCGGCGCCTCGGGGCTGCCCTCCGGGCCCACCACGATCGCGGCGGCGGCGTGGTCCTGGGTGG
Source organism: Micromonospora endophytica (assembly GCF_003236305.1). Lineage (GTDB taxonomy): Bacteria > Actinomycetota > Actinomycetes > Mycobacteriales > Micromonosporaceae > Micromonospora > Micromonospora endophytica. Next base: position 1,290 of record NZ_POTX01000068.1, read on the forward strand.
AGAAGATGTTGCAGGACGCCCACCTGACCTGCGCGCCGAGCGCGACGAGGGTCTCGATCAGCACAGCGGTCTGGATGGTCATGTGCAGCGAACCGGTGATCCGCGCGCCAGCGAGCGGCTGCGCGTCGGCGAACTCGCGACGGATCGCCATCAGACCGGGCATCTCGTGCTCGGCGAGCCTGATTTCCTTGCGCCCGAACTCGGCGAGCGACAGATCCGCCACCTTGTAGTCGCCCTCGGCGAGGGTGGCCGGCCGGGCCTCGGACGACGTGCCGCTGGCGGACGCCGGGAGGGTGCTGGTCATGAAAGCTCCTGTCGGACGATGGTGCTGCGCAATCACCCACCTTACGCGCGCCACCTCAAACCGCGCCGGGCGGTTTGCGCACAGCGCACGGGGCGGTCGGTGGTGGACGTGTGCCGTCCATCTCCGCCCGCCCCGCGCATCCCCCCGGTTTGGTTCCCCCGCGCGTTCTCGGACAGTTCGTCACGACAACGCTACGCACCCATAGAGTCACACAGAGCAAGGGGCGAGTCAAGCTATTTCGGGTAAGTCGGACTTGTCGTTTCGCGACGCAAGCGAGCCGTCGTACGACAGGACTACGGCTCAGCTCAGGCCGGTCGTGGCGACGTACACCGTCCCCGCGCCCGCCACCGTCAACGGCCCGGCACCCGCCGACCCGACGGCGGCCCGTCCCGTGGCGAGCGTCACCGACCCGCCGGCATCGGCCACGGTGACCCCGCCCGAGGTGCAGAGCACCACCCTCGGGCCCGGCACCGACACCGTCACCTCGGGTCCGCCCTCGGTCACCGTCACCCGGCGCAGCGCGAAATCCTCCACCGGCACCGGCCACGTCACCACCGCGTCGGTCACCGGCCGGGGCGACACCACCGGCTGGTCGAGCACCTCGAAACGCAGCACCCGCAGCAGCTCCGGCACGTCCACGTGTTTCGGGGTCAGCCCGCCGCGCAACACGTTGTCGCTGGCCGCCATCACCTCGATGCCCGTGCCACGCAGATAGGCGTGCAGGTTCCCGGCCGGCATCCAGATCGCCTCACCCGGCGCCAGCCGCACCCGGTTGAGCAGCAACGCGACGAGCACCCCCGGATCGGCCGGATAGGACTCGGCCAGCAGCGCCACCAGCTCCGCGTCCGGCCCGGCGACCGCCGCCGCCCGTACCGCCGCGACCAGCCCGGCACGCTCCGCCGCCGGCCAGGTCAACAGCGTGCGTACGGCTTCGGCCAACCCCGCCGGCCCGGCCTCCAACGCCGCACACACCGGCCCCAGCTCCGGTACGCCGAACCCGGCGAGCACCGCGGCCGAGCGGGCCGGATCCCGGAACCCGCACAGCGCCTCCATCGGCCCGAGCGCCACCAGCAACTCGGGCTTGTGGAACGGGTCGACGTAGTTGCGGTGCCCGGTGTCCCGGGCCTGATCCGCCGCGTACCCGGTCCGTGCCTGCTCGGCGTCGGGGTGGGCCTGAAGGCTCAACGGGGCCTCCGCGGCCAGCACCTTGAGCAGGAACGGCAATCGCTTGCCGAACCTGTCGCACACCCGCCGGCCGAGCCAACCCTGCGGGTCGGCGGCGATCAGCTCCGGCAACGCCACACGCAGTCCGTCGTGCTCGACCACCGCCGGTGCGCCAGGATGGGCACCCAGCCAGAGCTCGGCCTCCGGGCCGTCGCTCGGCACCGGCCGGCCCTCAAGCGCGGCGATCGCCGAACGCGACCCCCAGGCATAGTCCTTGATCGGCCCGTACAGCCTCTCCACCGTCAGCTCTCCCGTCGGCCGGACGCCTCCGTCGGCCCGGCCCCGGCATGATAGATGTCCGGCTCCAGATAGATCACCCGGGCAACCGGCACGGCGGCGCGGATCCGGGCCTCCACCGCGTCGATGCCCTGGGCCACTTCCTCGGCGCTCTCGCAGCGCGGCACCGCGATCTTCGCCGCCACCATCAGCTCCTCCGGGCCGAGGTAGAGCGTCTTCATGTGAATGATCCGCTCCACCTCGGGCCCGGCGGCGACGGCCCGCTCGATGGCGGCCACGTCCGCCGGCTCGGCACCCTCACCGAGCAGCAGACTCTTGGTCTCCACCGCGAGCACTACCGCGATCGTCACCAGCAGCACACCGATCATCGCGGTGCCGGCCGCGTCCCACCTGCCGTTCCCGGTGGCCAGGGTCATCCCCACCCCGAACAGGGCGAAGGTCAGGCCGACCAGGGCACCGAAATCCTCAAGCAGCACCACCGGCAGCTCCGGAGCCTTGGCCCGGCGGATGAACCGGGGCCAGGACTCGCGCCCACGGATCAGGTTGGACTCCCTGATCGCGGTACGGAAGGAGTACGACTCCATCACGATCGCCGCCAGCAGCACCGTCACCGGCACCCACTGCCAGTTGGTGATCCCGTGCGGATCAGACCACTTGTGCCACGCCTCGTAGAGCGCGAACAACCCGCCCAGGCTGAACAGCACGATCGCGACGATGAAGGCGTAGACGTACCGCTCCCGGCCGTAGCCGAAGGGATGCTGCGGGGTGGCGGCCCGCTTGGCCCGCTTGCCACCGAGCAGCAGCAGGGCCTGGTTGCCCGAGTCGGCGACCGAGTGGATGGACTCGGCCAACATCGACGACGAACTCGTCAACAGGTACGCGACGAACTTCGTCACGGCGATGCCGAGGTTGGCGAGCAGAGCGGCGATGATCGCCTTAGTACCGCTCTGGGCACTCACGCCGCCGCCCCGATGGCCCGTTCGCTGCGCTCGCTCACTGGTTGGACAGCTCTTTCATCTCCGTGATCGCCGGCACCGCCATCGGATCCAGGCCGTGCGCCAGGGCCAGGTAGATCGACGCGAAATCCGGGACCGCCACCAGCGAGGCCAGCCGCTCCAACGCCGACCCGCCCTCGGCGGTGACCACGTCGCACCGTACGCCCCGCCGCTCGGCGAGGGTCTGCACGGCGTCGGCGCGACGCTCCTCGACCGCCAGCGGCTCGTCGGCGTCGTCCTCGGGGTTGAGTCCGCCGTCACGCAGCAGCACCAACCGCAGCCGGGTCTCCTCCCCCACCGACTCGTCCGGATCGGCGAAGATGTCCCGCTCCCCCTCGGCGAGACCGCCGAAGACCCCGTCCAGCAGGCCGACCCGTCCCCGGCCCGCCTCGCCGAGCGCCCCGGTGACCACCGGGTACCGTGCGTTCGCCGAGAGGGTGTCACCGAAGCGGCGGGCCGCCACCGACGCCAGCGGCGAGGACCCCCACACGATCGGGATCGACCCGGCCAGACCCAGCGCGAGAGACTTCGCCGGATTGACGAAGGACTCGGCGTTCGGGCGGCTGCGGTCGGCGTCGGCATCCAGCCGGGCCGCCGTCTCCGCCAGATCCGCCTCGTTGACCTTCACCAGATCGAGGGCCCGCGCGGCCAGCAGAACCGGCACCGTCAGCGCCCAGAGGCTGGCCCGGGCCGGGGCCCGCCGAGGCACCGGGATGAACGGGGCACGCGCCCGCTCGGCCATCGACTGCAACGGGGAGTCCGGCGGACCCACCGCGACCAGTCGGGCACCCCGCCGGTGCGCGGCCTCGGCCGCACCCAACGCCTCCGGGCTGCGGCCGGAGGCACTCACCGCGATCACCACGTCCGCCGCGCCGACCCAGCCGGGCACCCCCGCGCTGCGATGCGGGATGACCGGCACCGGGCACCGCGGGCCGGCGACCGTGGCCAGCACGTCACCGGTACGCCCGGCGGTGCCGATACCGGCGATGACCACCGCCCGGGGACGCCCCTCGCCGCCGAGCACGGACAGGTTCGCCTCAGCGGCCAGTGCCGCCGACTCGCGGACCTGAGCGCCGGCCGAGGCGGTATGCCGCAGCATGCCTCCCGGGTCCCGCTCGGCCAGCGCCTTCGGGTCGTCGAGCAGCCGCTCGTCGGCGTGGCGATGGCCGCTCACGCCCGCCGTACCGTCGATCACGACGACTCCACCGGGCCGCGCGCCTCGTCCAGCAGCAACACCGGCACGTCGTCGCGGACCTCGAAGATCCGGCCGCACTCGGTGCAGGTGAGCGTCTGGGCCTGCGCGTCGTAGTCCAGCGGCGCATGGTGCGTGTCCGGGCAGGCGAGAATTTCCAGCAACTGCGGGTCGAGGGCCACTGCGCGGCTCCTTCCACGTATGCGGCTTGACCGATCGACGGTGCCGATCGGCGCGAGCGATCCTATCGGCGAACCCGGTCGAGCACCTCGTCGCGCAGCGACGTCATTCGCTCGGCCGTCGGTGCCTCGACGTTGAGGCGCAGCAGCGGCTCGGTGTTCGAGGCGCGTAGGTTGAACCACGCCCCGTCGGCGAAACGCAGGGTGAGCCCGTCCATCTCGTCGGCCTCGGCGTCCGGGTACGCGGCCCGTACCTCGGCCATCTTGGCCGGCTGGTCCGCCACCGTGGAATTGATCTCACCCGAGGCGACGTAGCGCTCGTACTCGGCGGCCAGCGTGGACAGCGGCAGGGACTGTTCGCCGAGCGCGGCAAGCGTGTGCATCGCGGCCAGCATGCCGGTGTCGGCGAACCAGAAGTCCCGGAAGTAGTAGTGCGCGGAGTGCTCACCACCGAAAATCGCATTGGTACGGGCCATCTCGGCCTTGATGAAGGAGTGCCCCACCCGGGCCACCACCGGCTCGCCACCGTGCTCGCGGATGATCTCCGGCACCGCCGTCGAGGTGATCAGGTTGTGGATGACGGTGGAGCCGGGGTGCTTGGCCAACTCCCGGGTCGCCACCAGCGCGGTGATCGCCGACGGCGAGACGGGTTCGCCCCGCTCATCGACCACGAAACAACGGTCGGCGTCACCGTCGAAGGCCAGCCCGATGTCCGCGCCGTGCGCCACCACCGCGCGTTGCAGGTCGACCAGATTGGCCGGGTCCAGCGGGTTTGCCTCGTGGTTGGGGAAGGTGCCGTCCAACTCGAAATACAACGGCACGATCCGCAGCGGCAGGGCCGACAGCACGGCGTCACCGAGCACGCTGGGCACCGTGTGCCCACCCATGCCGTTGCCGGCGTCCACCACCACCGTCAACGGCCGGATGCCCCTCAGATCCACAAGCGTGCGCAGGTGCGCCGCGTAATCGGCGAGCAGGTCCCGCCGCTCGGTCGGCGCGGTCGGCGCCCCGACCGGCTCGTCCTTGTCCAGCAGGGCCTGCGCCCGGTCGCGTACCTCGGCGAGCCCGCTGTCCTGGCCCACCGGACGAGCCCCGGCGTGGCACATCTTGATGCCGTTGTACTGCGCCGGGTTGTGGCTGGCGGTGAACATCGCCCCGGGCAGCCCGAGCGCCCCGGAGGCGTAGTAGACCATGTCGGTCGAGGCGAGCCCGATCTCGATCACCGCGCGACCCTCCGCCCGTACGCCGGCCGCGAAGGCGGCGGCCAACCCCGGACCGGACGCCCGCATGTCGTGCCCGATCAGCACGGCCTCCCCCGGCTCGCCAGCGGCGTCGAGCATCTGGGCGAAGGCGGTGCCCAGCGCCCCAGCCACCCGCTCGTCCCACTGGTCCGGCACCGTCCCACGGACGTCGTACGCCTTCACGATCTGGGACAGATCAGACACCGGTTCCACTCCTCGGCAGCAGGTCGTCAACGAAGCTGAGCGTATCGGAGGGTCGGCTCCCACCCCGGCTCAGCCGGAGAGGTCGCGTACCGGACCCGGGTCCTCCCCCTCCGTCGTGGTCTCCTGCCGCCTCGGCACCACCGCCCGACCGACCTGACCGCTCGGCGCCGCCGGAGGCGATCCGCTCGGCGCCGCCGGAGGCGATCCGCTCGGCGCCGCCGGAGGCGATCCGCTCGGTGTCGCCGGAGGCGCGGAGGTCGGTGCCGTCGGGGCGGTCCCGGGCTCGGACGCCGGTGGAGCGGAAGTCGGTGCCGCCGGCGGCGCGGAGACCGGGTGTGCCGGTGCCGCCGGTGAGGCGGCGGGCGGCGGGACGGCGGCGGAGGCGGCGGATGGCTCCGGCGTTGCCTGGCCCTGGTCGCCGGGATCAGCCGGCCGCGCACCGTACAGTCCGCCCGACGGACGGGGAGCGGACGGCCCGCCGTAGACGCGGGGCGTGCCGGGACGGCTCGACCCGTACACCTGACCGGGTGACCCGGGCGCGACCGCACCGGGACCACGGGGCTGCGGCGGCACCGGCACTCCACCGTGCCCGGGCGAAATCGGTCCGGCACCGAGACCAGGCGGAACCGGCCCGCCAGCGGGACCGGGCGGGATCGGCGTGGCAGCGGCCCCCCGGCCGGAGCGGTAGGTGGTGCCACCCGGGTTGCTCCGCGGCAACGGGACCTCGGCCTGTTCGCGGCGCTGCCGCCGGTCCTTGCGGGACCGGGCGATCAGGAGCCCGATGAGCAGGACCCCCGCCGCGACCATCGCGATGCCGAAGTACATCACCGGCGATCCCCCGGCGGACTCTCCGGAGGTCTGCGCGAGGTCGCCGGCGTCAGCCGCGTCACCGGTGCCCTCCGCAGCCAACGCCACAGTCGGGGTGACCTCGGCCGTGGGCTCCTCGACCGGATCCTCGCTCGGGGTCGGCGACGGCGTCGGCGACGCCGAGCGCGTCGGCGCGACCCGGCCGCCGACCACCCGGGAATCCGCCGCGGCCCGCCCCAACACGGCACCATCGGCGGTGACCACCTCGCCGGTGACGATCAGCCGGCCGTCGGGCGCGTCCGCGCCGAAGGCGACGCGGTACCGCATGGTCGCCCGCTTACCCCGGCAGAGTTCGTCCTTCTCGGGCGCGACCGCAGAGGTGACCAGCAACCCGTTGTCGCCGGAGACCGCCACCGGCACCCAACGGCCATCCAGGTTGGCCTGCACAGCGACCTGGTTCGCCCGGACGCCCGGCAGGCTCAACCCGAGCACGCCACGCACCCGCACACACCCGTCGGTACGCCGACGCACCTCGACCGTCACGCCCTCGGCGGAGCGGCCCGCGGTGAAGCTGCCCGCCGACTGGACCCGCACCCGATCCTCGTCGGCGTGCGCGGGCGCGGCGCCGAGCAGCACCAGGCCACCCAGCAGCACGCAGACCGTCCCGAGCCGCGCCGCCTGGCGACGTACCGACATGATCATCCACCGTTCCTCCCCCGGGTGGGGAATCGCCGGTCAGGCTACTACCGGGGCCCGACCACGGGTGGTCATCGAGCAGCCCGCATGTGCGCCGCACCACCCTGCCGGTGGCCGCGCCGAAGCGCACTCGACGATGTGCAGCAGACCTCCCGGCAGGCGGCTGTCTCGGCCGTTCTGCTCAGCGACGGTTACCGGACCTCACTCGCAGACCGGCAGACTCGACCGGCGCCCGGCACGGTCAATCGAACCTCGCCGAACAACTCGTCCCAGTCGTCGGCCAACCGGCCGGTTCGAGTCAGGCCCAACGCCGACCGGAGGGCATCAAGCCCTCCCTGGTCCAGCGGCTCGCCCAGCCTCAACGCCCAACTAATCGCCACGGCCGTCCCTGATGATGCGCTCCGGTCCGCTGGGCTGCGCGGGCTCGGTGGGGGCCTGGCCGGGGCCGCCGAGCAGGTGCATGCGGTTGAGGTACGGCTCGCCGTACCCCTGATATTTTTCGGCGGACGGATAACCCGGCAGATCCGGTCGCTGGCTGTAGAGACCACGCCGCAGGCCGGTCAGCGGCATCGGCCGGGCGTCACCGTCGAGCACCAGCACGTCCGCGTCGAGGGCGTTGAACGGGTACGCGGTCCCGTGGTGCCGATACAGCGGCTGATTGCTCACCAACCCGATCTGCGGATCGACGTAGAGCACGGTGCCGTTCTGGTTGAGCGCCACCCAGATGTGCGAACCGCCCCGCTCCAGATGGTTGACCACGAAGGCGAAACTGCCGTGGCCGCCCAGCAGAAGCTGATCGCGCAGGTTGCGGTAGCCGGCGTCCAGCGCCTGTTGAAGCTCGGCCGGCGTGCTGGCGGTGCCGTCGCAGAGCCGCTGAAAACGCCCCCCGGTGACATCCTCCACCCGGGCGGTGCCGTCCTGCTCGCCGTTGAGCGGCCGGGTGACGTCACCGGACTGGTACGCGTCGAAGGTACGCGGCGCCGCCACCCGAGGCCGTCCGTGCACCCAGGTGTCGAAGAGGGAGAGCGTGCAGTCCAGGCAGTTGATGCCCCGGGTAGGGTCGGCCCGCGGCCCACCGTCGTTCACCAACCCGAACCAGTCGCCCACCCGAGGATCCGCCGTACGCACCACCTTGCCGGCCCGGTCCCGAGGCACCTGCCGCTCCACGTCCAACTGGTGCAGGGCGAGCGGTGGACGCAACCCGCCAGGCTGCCCGTACCGACGGGATCTGTCGATCGGCGGCGGATGATCGTCATCGGTCAGCGCCGAACGGTCCGTGGTCCCGATCGCCCCACGCGCCAGATCACCCACGTCGTCGTTGATGCGGTGAAAGTCCTCCGGCCGGTCAACGGCCACCACATCCGGCACGACGGAACCCGCCAGCACCGCATCCGCCAGATCCAGACACTCCCCGTACGCCCGGGTCTCCTCGTCAGCCGCCCGCTGCCAGCCCGCCGACGCGCTGCGGTGACCCGCCTGGTGAAGCTGACGCGCGTACGCAGCGAAGTCGCTGGCCCGCTGGTAGTGCTCTTCCCCCTGGTTTCTCAGTCGAGCAACCTCACGTAGCCGGCGAGTCTCCTCGTAGTCGGCCCGCTGTGACTGGTAATAGCCCTGGTAGCGACGCCGTTCAAGGGCCTGCTGTTCGGCCGCCCAACTGCCGCCGTTCCGATCAGCCGGCCCCGGCGGCGAGGTCGGCGGAGTCACGCGTCCCGCCGAACCCGCTACCTGAGAGTCCGGCGCGAGTGCTTCGACCAGCGCTGATCGTGGCGGTGCGGGTGGCGGCTCCGACCGAGGCAGCACTCCGACGGGCGGGGTGACCTCCGCAGACCTCGCTGTGGTCGTTGTCCCCGGTGCCATATTCACCGTTGGACCAGCTACGGCCGGATTGCCCGCATTCGCCGGCCCGCCGCTTCCGGTCGTTGCCGCGGGGCTAGCGGCATAAGGGGAGCCGGTCGAGGTCGTCGCACTCCCACCCAACGCGCCCGCGCCTGTCATCTCGGCAGCGATGGAGCCGGCCGGAAGCGGAGCCGACGTAATCGACGGTGAGGCCGCCGTAGACAGCGTCGGTCCGGGGGGCCCGACCGGTTCGTCTACCGAGACCGATGTGGACGGGCTCACAGCGGAGGAGACGTTCCCCGCTTCGCCTAACCGTGGTGACTCTGTGATCGAGGGCATGGGGGTCTGCTGATGCATCTCTGGTCGCTGACCAGACTCCGTCGAACGATCCGATGTTCCGCCGTGGTCAGAGCTGGCGAGATGCGACGCTCCCACACCTTGGGCCATCTCGCCGGAGGATTTCGAGCCGACCTCGCCGTCCGGACCCGACGAGGCCCACGGCGTGTCACTCGGCGTTGGAGATACCCCGGACGACATGCCAGACGATGTATCTACAGGGGTCCGCTGAGCAGGGGTCAATACCTCCCCGGTCGAACCCGTCACAGCCGGATAGGCCGCTGCGGCGGAGCTGAGCTGCAGATCTCGACCAGCCGGCCCAGACAGCGGCGGCGCGGGAAGGGTCGGGCCGGCCAGGGCGCTGAGTTGACCATCGAGCCGTGCCTGCAAGGCTCGATCGGTCTGCGCGGTGGCTGAGCCACGAGCGCCCGACGCCGCTGCCCGGGTGGCGTCCTCCAACGAAATGAGGCCCTGTCCGGTGGCGAGGCTCGCGGCCTGGTCGGCGAAGACCTCACCGGTCATCTCCCGGCCGACGTGCTCGGCCATGCGGGCTCCCCGGCCGGTGGCGTGCCGGCCGAGGCCGGCCAGCGGTGCCGCCGCACCGCCGGCCAGGCCACCGATCGCGTTGGTTGCCGCATCGGTGACATCCAGACCGTGCCGACGACCGGTGGAGTTCTGGTACGCCTGGGTGGCCAGGTTGATTCCCGCTTCCTCGGCCGCCTCCTCGAGCCCTTCCCGGGCGGCACGTCGCGCCAGGCCCTTCGCACCGTTCTTGGCCACCTGCTTCGCCGCCCGCTCGCCGGCCTCCTTGAGGCCCTGCTTGAGCGTCTTGCGGGCCAGTTGTGCCAGCAGTCGCCGGAAGATCTGTTGCACCAGGAACCGGGTCGCGGCGATCACACCGGCAGCAGCCGGCGACGCGGCCCCGGCGGTGAGCACTGCTGCTACCGCCAGCCCCAGCAGTTCGATCACCAGGATGCCCAGCTCGATCCAGACTTCGAGCTTGGCGCCTTCGATGTCGCAGCCGCACTCCTCCACCACCCGGCCCAGGTCCCGGCTGACCGCGAGCAGCACCGGCAGCGGAGCCTCCTCACCCTCGGCCACCCGCTGCCACGCGGTGTCGAACGCCGCCGCGACCGCGCCGATCGCGCCGTACCCCTGAAGCACCTGGGTGGCGGCGGTGCCGGCGTCCGTCTGCGGGCCGGTGAGCACCCCGGCCACGGCGTACCACTGGTCGGCCAGATCCCAGACGGCGCGTTCGTCGCCCTCCGGCCACTCCACGCCGACCACCCAGTCAAGGGCCTCGTAGATCCAGCCGGGCAGGTCCCAGGGCGAGTAGTCCAGCGGATGCGGGATCGGGCTCGGCAGCAGGGTCATCGACGACCTCCCGACCGGGTCAGCGCCGTGGATGGGTGTCGGTCACCCGGTCGAACCGGCCAGCGCTGGCCGCATCCGTCTCCACGTTGGATTCCACGGAACGGACCACGTCCGTGCCCAGTTCCGTCAGCCGCCGGCCCACTCCCGCCCAGACCCGCAGCACCATCTCCTCGTAGCCGCGGTACTGCTGCTCGAACGCGGAGCCGATGTCGTCGCGCCCCCAGGGCCGTCGCTCGCTCGCCGCCGCTATCGCGGCGCCGACCTCCGCGCGCCGGCCGGTCACCGCCTCACCAGCGCGGGCAAGGTCTCCACCGGCGTGCCGGGCTCGCGTCGGGTCGAGCCACAGTTCCCCGGCCATCACTCGCTCCGGCGCAGGACCGAGTCGGCCCGACCGAGCAACGCACCGAAATCGCCGGTACGCAGGAAATCGGCGGTGCCGGAGTCGGCTGGCAGGTAGCCCGCGACGAGTTCCTGCGTCTTCGCCGTCGCCTCGGCACTGGCGCGCCGAACCGTGGCGGTTATCTTCGCACTCAGGGCTCGGGCGTCGCGGTTCCGGTAGATCGAGGGATCCAGCTCAATCGACACCAGCTCTCCCCTGGCGTTGACGGTGGCGGTGACCTGGCCGTCGTCGGAGCGCTCGGTCACCCGCAGCTCGGTGAGCCTCGTCTGTAGCTCGTCCAGACCCGACCGGAGCTGCTGATACTGCCCGAACACATCGTCGAACCGAGCCCGCAGGGCGCGATTGGCTGCGCGGTCCACGTTGTCGGTCAACGCCACACCTCTTGTCACCGTCGGTGAAGCAAACCATACCGGCTGCCACGACTTCGTGTTGTCCGGTAGTTTCGCCGATGTGATTGACCGCGAACAGGCCGAGCAGCTCGCAACGGTGTGGGCCCGGCGCGACTCACTACGACTGGGCCACGAATGCCGCCCGGTGGTGACCGAGTTCGACCTCGGATATGTCATCACGTCCACGGTGTCCACACAGGTCAGGACGCTCCCTGGTGATCTGCCGACAACGGTCGTCGACAAGGAGACCGGTGAGGTGAGCACCTGGCCCCGGGTTCCTCCTGACGTGGTCGAGCAGCTCTTCCGCCGTAGCCGACCCACCGGTCCCCCGGTTCCCCGTACCGTGGATCCGGCCAGTCAACTGCTGCGGGAGATCCGCCGGCTACCCACCCCGACCACGGCGGCGCACCTGACCATCGAAGGGCGGATCTTCACCGCACACGGCGTCAAGGGAGATGTGGAACTTCACCATCATCCGCTGGTCCGCGCGTACCTCGACGAACTACCCGACGGGCACCTGGTCCGCGGCGGCGACCGGCACGCCGAACTGGTAGTCGTTTCCGACGTCCTTTACGAGTACGACCAGCGCCGCGCCGCCGAAGGCATCGCCCCGATGGATACCGGCGACGCGAAGGACCTGCTGGGTTCAGCGCGCATCGAAGTGTTCCGGGTCCGCGAGACGGCTGACCCCAACGGGGGACCTGCCGACCGGCCCTGTGACTCGTGTATCAATTTCCTCGTCCACTTCAACCTGCTGCCCTGGTCCGACCGTGGCTGGACGGCACCATGGCACCCTGAACCGGCGGCCGATCCGGAGCCAGGTCGCTTTCCACCCGAGGTGGCGCAAGCTCTCGTCGCTGCTGGATGGCGGCCGCACTTCGGCGATGAGGTGGTAGCAATGTCAGCCATCCGTGATGTCGGCGCAGTGCGCGGCAGTTCCCACGAACACTCGGTCTTTCCCTCCGTAGCGGCCACTCTCACCGCCTTTCCAAGCCTGGTAGGAGCCCGGCTGGGACCGGGCGAACAGGTATGGATCTCGCGCTTCGACCTCAGGCCCCGTCAGGTCGCACACACCGCTGACACGCTCGCTGACTTCGCGGCGGTGATCGGGGTACGGCTGTTCCCGATCGGCACCGAGAACCAGCACAGCATCATCGTCGTGGACGAGCAGGGCCGAATCTTCGCGCTGGATCAGGCGGGTGAGTGGTTCCTCGGTGCGGACATCGACGGGGCGCTCACCACCCTGTTGCTCGGCCGTGCTCCTGCCCGGGTGCGCGACGACGGCACCTGGTGAACCACCGCCAGTTGTTAATAGGGGGCCCCTCCTATACACGAGGCGTTAACAGGGGGCCCTTCCTTACAGCTGTATCCCGGTGAGGACGGTGACGCGGGGGGTGGTGTAGTCGTCCATGGCGCTGCGCAGGCCCTCGCGGCCCACGCCGCTGCCCTTCACGCCGCCGTACGGCATCTGGTCGGCCCGGTACGACGGCACGTCGCCGACGATGACGCCGCCCACCTCCAGGGTGCGTGCCGCCGCGAAGGCGACGTCGAGGCGGTGGGTGAAGACGCCGGCCTGGAGGCCGTACGCCGAGTCGTTGATGGCGGCGAAGCCGGCGGTGTCGTTCTCGACCCGGTCCACGACGAGCACCGGGCCGAAGACCTCCTCGGCGCAGACCTTCGCGTCCTTCGACACTCCGCTGAGGATCGTCGGTGGGTAGGTGGCTCCGTCCCGTTCGCCGCCGGTCTCGATGGTGGCGCCGGCGGCCACCGCCTCGTCCACCCAGGCTTCGATTCGGCGGGCGGCGTCGGTGGAGACCAGCGGGCCGACGTCGGTGAGTGGGTCGGTCGGGTCGCCGGTGCGCAGCTCCCGCACGGCCGCGACCAGCCGGGGCAGGAAACCGTCGTAGAGCCATTCGTGCACGTAGACGCGTTGCACGGCGATGCAGGACTGCCCGGCCTGGTAGTTGGAGAAGGTGGCGATCCGCTGCGCGGCATGGGTCAGGTCCTCGTGGTCCGACCAGTCCTCGCAGATCAGCACCGCCGCGTTCCCGCCGAGTTCCAGCGTCACGTGTTTCTCGGGTGCCGCCCGCCGGATGGCCGCGCCGACCGGTCCGGAGCCGGTGAACGAGACCACCGGCAGCCGGGGGTCGGTGACCAGTTCGGCGGCGCGTTCGTTGGGCAGCGGCAGCACCGAGAACATACCCTCGGGCAACTCGGTCTCGGCCAGGATCTCGCCAAGCAGCAGCGCGGTGAGCGGGGTGGCCGGTGCCGGCTTGACGATGATGGGCGCGCCGACCGCGAGCGCCGGTGCGACCTTGTGCGCCACCAGGTTCAGCGGAAAGTTGAACGGGGTGATGCCCAGCACCGGCCCCTTGGGCACCCGGCGGACCAGGGCGATCCGGCCGGTGGCGGCCGGATCGGTGTCGAGCCGTTGCAGTTCGCCGGAGAAGCGGCGGGCTTCCTCGGCACCCCAGCGGAAGGTGGAGACCGCGCGGCCCACCTCGGCACGGGCCCATTTGACCGGCTTGCCGTTCTCGGCGGTGATCAGGGTGGCGATCTCCTCGGCGCGCTCGGCGAGCCGGCGGGAGACGTGGTCCAGGGCGGCTGCGCGGGCGTACGCGGGCAGTGCGGCGGCGGTCGCGGCGACCTCGGCCGCCGCCGCCACGGCCGTCTCGATCTGGTCGGCGGTGGCGAGCGTGGTCCGGCCGACGGGACGGCCGTCGTACGGGTGATGCACGGTCAGCTCATCCGTGCCATGGGTCCGACGACCGGCGACGAAGAACGGGGTGGACTCCACGTTCCGCAGCTTAAACCACGGGAAGGCCGACGGAAACGGTCGCCTTGACCCTTGTCTGCCGCGAATTCAGTAGCGAAGATGGCACGAGATTGCGATAACCGCCGCAGCGTCAACCCGGACCCCTCGGAGTGATCCAGTCATGAGTGACAAGCAGAAGCTGCGAAACTTCGTCAACGGCGAGTACGTCGAGCCGGTCGACGGCGGCTACGCCGACCTGGTCGACCCGTGTACGGGCGAGGTCTTCGCCCAGGCCCCGGTCTCCGGTGCCGGCGACGTGGACGCGGCGATGCGGGCCGCTGCCACGGCCTTCGAGAGCTGGCGGGACAGCACCCCGGCGGAGCGGCAGCGGGCGTTGCTCAAGCTGGCCGACGCGGTGGAGTCGCGGGCCGCCGAGCTTGTCGACGCGGAGGTACGCAACACCGGCAAGCCCCGGCAGCTCACCGCCGACGAGGAGCTGCCGCCCGCGGTGGACGAGTTCCGCTTCTTCGCCGGTGCCGCCCGGCTGCTGGAGGGCCGTTCGGCCGGGGAGTACCTGGCCGGGCACACCTCGTACGTACGGCGCGAGCCGATCGGGGTCTGCGCCCAGGTCACCCCGTGGAACTATCCGCTGATGATGGCGGTCTGGAAGATCGCTCCGGCGCTCGCGGCCGGCAACACGGTGGTGCTCAAGCCGTCGGACACCACCCCGGTGTCGACGCTGCTGCTGGCCGAGATCGCCGCCGAGTACCTGCCGCCGGGCGTGTTCAACGTGGTCTGCGGCGACCGGGACACCGGCCGTTCGCTGGTCGCGCACCCCACCCCGCAACTGGTGTCGATCACCGGTTCCACCCGGGCCGGCATGGAGGTCGCCGCCGCTGCCGCGCCCGACCTCAAGCGGACCCACCTGGAGTTGGGCGGCAAGGCGCCGGTGGTGATCTTCGACGACGCGGACATCGCGGCGGCAGCCGAGGCCATCGCGGTCGGTGGTTACTTCAACGCGGGCCAGGACTGCACCGCCGCCACCCGGGTGCTCACCGCGCCGGGCGTGCACGCCGACTTCGTCGCCGCCCTCACCGAGCAGGCCCGCAACACCCGCACCGGACTGCCGGACGACTCCGACGTGCTCTACGGCCCGCTGAACAACGCCAACCAGCTGGCCCGGGTTCGCGGCTTCCTGGACCGGCTGCCCGACCACGCGTCGGTGGAGGCCGGCGGCGCGCAGGTGGGCGAGCGCGGCTACTTCTACGCCCCCACCGTCGTCTCCGGGGTGCGGCAGGACGACGAGATCATCCAGGACGAGGTGTTCGGGCCGGTGATCACCGTGCAGCGGTTCTCCGACGAGGACGAGGCGGTGCGCTGGGCCAACGGTGTCGAGTACGGCCTGTCCGCCTCGGTCTGGACCCGCGACCACGGGCGGGCGATGCGGATGACCCGGCGGCTCGACTTCGGCTGCGTCTGGGTCAACACCCACATCCCGTTCATCTCCGAGATGCCGCACGGCGGCTTCAAGCACTCCGGCCACGGCAAGGATCTCTCCGTCTACAGCCTGGAGGACTACACCCGGATCAAGCACGTCATGCACAACATCGAGGGCTGACTCTTGACCTCCTCGGAAGAGTTACACAAGCGGCGGGGCGCGGCCGTGGCCCGTGGCGTCGGCAGTGTCATCCCCGCGTACGTGGCCACCGCGTCCGGCGGCACCATCACCGACGTCGACGGCCGCGAGTGGATCGACTTCGCCGCCGGCATCGCGGTCACGAACGTGGGCAACTCCGCCCCGGCTGTGGTCGAGGCGGTACGCGCGCAGGTCGAGCGCTTCACCCACACCTGTTTCATGGTCGCGCCGTACGAGTCGTACGTGGCGGTCTGCGAGCAGCTCAACGCGCTCACTCCGGGCGGCTTCGAGAAGCGGTCGGCGTTGTTCAACTCCGGTGCCGAGGCGGTGGAGAACGCCGTGAAGATCGCCCGGCACGCCACCGGGCGGCCGGCGGTGGTGGTCTTCGATCACGCGTACCACGGTCGGACCAACCTGACCATGGCGTTGACGGCGAAAAACATGCCGTACAAGCACCGCTTCGGGCCGTTCGCCGGTGAGATCCACCGGGTGCCGATGTCGTACCCGCTGCGCGACGGTGGCCTCGACGGTGCCACCGCGGCGGCCCGCGCCATCGAGTTGGTGGAGAAGCAGGTGGGCGCGGAGAACGTGGCCGCGCTGCTGATCGAACCGATCCAGGGTGAGGGCGGTTTCGTCGTACCGGCACCGGGTTTCCTGCCGGCGCTGCGCGAGTGGGCGACGACGGCCGGGGTGGTCTTCGTCGCCGACGAGATCCAGACCGGCTTCTGCCGCACCGGGGACTGGTTCGCCTGCCAGCACGAGGGCGTCGAACCGGACCTGATCACCCTGGCCAAGGGCATCGCCGGTGGGCTGCCGCTGGCTGCGGTGACGGGCCGGGCGGAGCTGATGGACGCGGTGCACGTCGGCGGCCTCGGCGGCACGTACGGTGGCAACCCGATCGCCTGCGCCGCAGCGCTCGCCGCCATCGAGACCATGCACGAACTCGACCTGGCCGGCGCGGCCCGGCAGATCGAAGCGGTGCTTGGCGCTCGGCTGCGCGCCATCGCCGCGCGTGATCCCCGGATCGCCGAGGTACGCGGTCGCGGCGCGATGCTCGCGGTGGAAATCGTGGTGCCGGGCAGCCTCACTCCGGACCCGGTCGCCACGGCGGCGATCTCGGCCGCCTGCCACGCCGCCGGCCTACTCACCCTCACCTGCGGTACCTACGGAAACGTGCTGCGTTTCCTGCCTCCGCTGGTCATCTCCGCCGACGAGCTGCACCGGGGCCTGGACATCCTCGACGCCGCTTTCGGCTGACAAGCCGGCCGGGTGGGTGTCGCGTCCGCACCGCGCGGCACCCACCCGGCCTTCTAGGGTGAAAGGAGGGGTCCCCTATTAACGCCTGGTGTATTAAAGGGGCCCCCTCCTAACACTTCAGCTCAGCGCAGCAGCTCGACGGTGTTGTTGCGGACCAGGTTCTTGCCCGGCTCGCGGATCTGTTCCATGGCGGCGGAGTTCAGCAGCACGCAGCTGGCCGACGGGCCGGTGATGGTGACGGTTGTCGCCTTGCCGTTGTCCAGGTTCGTCACCCGCAGCCGGGTGCCGACCGGGAACCGGTCGCTGGTGGCGGCCGGCGCCGCTGCCTCCTCGAAGAAAGTGATCGCGCCCGAGCAAGCCGATCCGGCCACCGGACGGGCCGCCGGCGGTGAGGCGGGTGGCGAAGCCGGCGGTGAGGCCGAACCCGGCCGGTCCGCTACCTGGCCAGGCTGTCCCGGGCCCGGCTGGGCCACCACCTCGCCCACCCGCTCAATCAGGTTGCGCCGGATCACGTTCTTGCCCGGCTCGCGGACCAGCTCCATCGCTGTCGAGTTGAGCAGCACGCAGCTGCCCGACGGGCCGGTGACCGTCACCTCCGCCGATCTCTTGTTGTCCAGGTTTGTCACGCGTAGCCGGGTACCGATCGGGAAGCGGTCGCTGGTGGCGGACGGCGCGCCACCCTCGGCCGAGAAGGTGACCGATCCCGGGCAGACGCTCTGCCGGTTCGGGGCGCTGTCGGCGAAGCCGAGTCCGGTGCCCACCGCCACGGCTGCCGCGGCGACCGCCGCCACCCCTGCCGCCAGCACGTGCTTGCGCTGAAGCTTCATCCGTTCCTCCCGGTACCTCGCCGCCTACGTTCATGTGCTGGTACGGCGTGGGAGCGCGCTCCGTTCAGCGGTCGTGAGATGTATCGAAAACAAGGTTTCGGATGAACCTCACACCGGCCCGTAGCGGGTGCGGGGCGCTCCGGTGAGTAGCGCCCAGTAGCGGTCGCCGTAGGACCAGTGCCACCACTCGGTCGGGTAGTTGACCAGGCCCGCTCCGGTCAGCGCGGCGACCATGATCTGCCGGTGCCGGCGGGCTGCCGGACTGATCGACGACGCGGCGGTGAAGCAGGCGTTCGCGCTGGCCTCGGGTGTGGCGTCGACAGCGGTGCCCATGTCCAGTTCGACCCCGTCGGCGGTGCAGAGCGTCAGATCCACCGCCCCGCCGGTGCTGTGTGGCGCCACCTCCACCGGCGAGACGAACTTGGTGGTCTCCTCGTACACCCGCTGCGGGGACCAGTCGGGGTGGTTGCGGCGCAACTCGTCCCGATAGCCGGTGAAGATGTCCAGCTGGGCCTGATACGGCCGGTATCCCTCGATGACCAGCAGGCGCAGGCCGTCGGGCAGGGCGCGCTGCGCGGCCACCAACCGGTCCGCCACACCCCGACGCAGCCGGGCGTACGTCCCGGCGGGATCGGCCGCCCGGCCATCGAGCCGCAGTTCGGGCAGGTCGCGCAGGTCGACCAGCGGCTCACCGTCGTCGACACCGGGTACCGCCGCCACCCGGGGGTCGCAGAGCAGGATCACCTGTCGGCCTTCTCTCCCGTACGGCCCGCCTGCTCGTCCCGGCCGGGCTGCGCGCCCGGGGGACGGTCGGCGTGCCGGGCCTGGGCGAGCACCACCAGCCGGTCCACGATCTCCTGGTAACCGACCCCGACGGCCGCCCACACCTTCGGATACATCGAGTGCGCGGTGAAGCCCGGCATGGTGTTGAGTTCGTTGACGTACAGCTCGCCGGCGCTCTCGTCGTATAAGAAGTCGACCCGGGCCAACCCCCACCCGCCGATCGCGGTGAACGCGCGTACCGACAGATCCTGGATCCGCTCGGTCATATCCTCGGGCAACCCGGCCGGCACCACCATCGGGTCACTGTCGCCGAAGTACTTCTGCTGGTAGTCGAACCAGCCCCCGGTGACCCGCACCTCGCCGACCGCGGATGCCTCCGGACGGCTACCGCCGAGCACCCCGCACTCCAGCTCCCGGCCGGTGACGCCCTGCTCCACCACGACGATCGTGTCGTGCCGCAACGCCTCCTCGATAGCCGCCGCCAGGTCGTCCTCCTCGCCTACTCGGGAGATGCCGATCGAGGAGCCCATCCGGGCCGGCTTGACGAACAGCGGCCGGCGTAGTCCGACCACCAACTTCTCCGGGTCCTCGGTGGCCCGGTAGGTCTGCGCGTCGAACCAGACGTCCGGGGTGACCGGCACTCCCTCGGCCCGCAGCGCCCGCTTCATCGCCACCTTGTCCATGCCGACGGCGGAGGCGAGGATGCCGCACCCCACGTACGGCACACCTAGCGATTCGAGCACACCTTGCAGCACGCCGTCCTCGCCGTACGGGCCGTGCAGCACCGGGAAGACCACGTCCAGCTCGGCGTGCACGGTGCCGGGCAGCTCCGCCGCGGTGACAAGCGCGGTGCCTGGTCGCCGTCCGGCCCGCAACTCCACAGCCGTACCGGTCACCGTCAGCCGGTCGTCGATGGCACGCTCGGCACCCGTGCCGGCGATCTGGTCGGCAAGCACCGGCTCCGGGACGAGGCGCAGCCCGCCGTCGCGGGTGACGCCGATCGCCACCACCCGGTAGCCACCGCCGGCCAGTGCCCGGGCCACGCCGAGCGCCGAGGCGCAGGAGACCTCGTGCTCCGCCGACGGTCCGCCGAACAGCACCCCGATCCGTGCCGGTGTCCGGTGATCGACACCCGGCTCTTCGACCCCGGACCGGTCTTCCCGCTCACGTTCACTCATGCTGCCACCTCTTCCTCGATCCGGCTCCCGGCAGCCAGCCGGGCGACCATGCTTGCTTCCACGTTTCCGCCGGTCAGCACCACGCCGACCGTCCACGGACGGCCACCGCCTGGCCCGGCTGCACCGCGCTGCCAGGCATCTCCGCCGGCCACACCGCCCCCGGCTGCACCGCTCCCGGCCACACCGCTCCCGGCCACACCGCGCTGCCACGCATCGCCGCCGGCCACACCGCTCCCGGCTGCACGCTGTGGCGCATCGCTGCCGTCCCCGACCGCGCCGTGCGGGGCAAGGCGTAGGGCACCGGCCAGGCCGGCCGCGCCGGAGGGCTCGGCCAGCACCTTTAGCTCCAGCAGGAGCAGCCGGAACGCGTCGGCGATCTCGTCGTCGCCCACCCGGATCACGCCACGCAGGCGGTCGCGCACGATGGCGAACGGCAACTCGCCCACACAGGACGGGCGCAGGCCGTCAGCGATCGTCCGTGCCGGGGTGACCGGAGTCGGCCGGCCGGCGGCCAGGCTTCGGTTCAGCGAGTCGCAGCCGTGCGGCTCCACGCCGTACACCTCGATCGGCCGGCCGGTCGCGGCCAGGCAGGCGCCGGCGACCCCGCCGCCGCCACCCACCGGCAGCACCAGCGCGTCCAGCGGCGTGCCGGCCCGCTCGGCCTCCTCGATCAGTTCGAGGCTGGCGGTGCCCTGCCCGGCGATCGCGTCCGGGTGGTCGTACGCGTCGACGATCGGGTGACCGGTCTCGTCGCTGATCCGCCGGGCCACCGCGAGCCGTTCTTCGACGTCGGTGCCGGCGAGCACCACCCGGGCCCCCGCCGCCCGGGTCCGGTCGACTTTCGTCGCCGGCGCGTCGACCGGGAGCACCACTGTCGCGGCCAGCCCGTGCCGTCGGGCCGCCAACGCCACGGCGACCGCGTGGTTGCCGGTGCTCTGCGCGACCACGCCGGAGCGCCCGGCGGCGGCGAGCCGGCCGACCGCGAACAGCCCGCCGCGCATCTTGTACGAGCCGCCACGCTGGAGGTTCTCCGCCTTGACCAACACAGTCGCGCCGGCCAGCCGGTCGATCGCCGGGGACCGCAGCACCGGGGTACGCAGCACCCGGCCGTCGAGCCAGCTGGCGGCTTCCGCCACGTCGACCCGCGCGGGGTCGACCTCCGGGGGAGCTGAGCGGGACATGTCGTCTCCTTCCAAGTCAGCCGGCGGTACGCCGGGTAGGCATGTCGAACAGCCACCACACGCGGACCGCCAGCAGGCCCGTGCTGGCCAGGCTGAGCGCCAGCACGACGACGGCGACCGGGAACGGGAAGCTGAAGGCCAGTGCCAGCCGGGCGGAGTCGTCGAGGCCGGCAACCTGATCAGCGATCAGCGGTGTGCGAGGCTGCCGGTGGCTGGCCGGGTCAGCGCGCGGCGGGTAGCTGGACGTCCACCCGCAGCCCGCCGTACTCGGCGGGCCGGGCGGCGATCAGACCGTCGTGGGCCTGGGTGATGGAGCGGGCGATGGCCAGACCGAGGCCGGCGCCGCCGCCCTGGTTGGTCCGGTCCCGGGCCAGTCGACGGAACGGCTCGAAGAGCCCGGCCACCGCCTCGGCCGGCACCGGCTGACCGGTGTTGACAACTGTCAGCGCCGGGTTGTCGCCGACCGTCACGGCGAGCGTTCCGCCTGGTCGGTTGTATTTGATTGCGTTCTCCACCAGGTTTGTCACCAGGCGTTCCAGCAGCACCCGCTCGCCCATCACCGTCCGGGGTACGAGGTAGCTCTCCACGGTCACCCCGGCCTCCCCGGCCCGGTCCCGGTGGGTGGCGAGCACCGTGCCGACGATCTCGTCGAGTCGCTGCGGGAGGCGGGCCCGCAACCCCTGGTCGCTCTCGCTGAGCACGAGCAGTCCCTCGATCAGCCGCTCGTTGCGCTCGTTCGTCGCCAGCAACTGGCTGGTGAGCAGGTCGAGCTGCGCCTCGTTGAGTGACTGGGCCATGCCGACCTCGATCAGCGTCCGCTGCACCGCCAGTGGCGTACGCAACTCGTGCGAGGCGTTCGCGGCGAACCGCCGCTGCCCCTCGTACCCTGCGGCGATACGGTCCATCATCTGGTCGATCGACCGGGCCAGTCGAGCTAGTTCGTCGTCACCGCGTGGCCGGATCCGGTGGCCGAGGTTCTGCGGGCCGACGTGCTCGATCGGCCCGGCAAGGTCCCGCACCGGACGCAGGCACCATCTCGCCGCGGTCCAGACCCCGGCCACCGCGAGCACGAACACGACCAGCGGAACGAAAGCCATGACCAGGTTTGCGAGTTCGTACCCACCCCCGCAGATCACGCCGGAGGCGGGCAGCCCGGAGTTGCAGAAACCCTGGCCCAACCCCCAGAGATAGTTGATGAGGGACATGGTCAACACCGGCAGGACGTAACCGGCCAGCAGCGCCAGCGCGCCGACCAGCACGATGCGTCGGCGCGGCGTCACGCGGCATCGCCGATCCGGTAGCCGGCCCGGGGCACCGTGTGGATGATCTGCGGGGCACCGAGCTTCTTGCGCAACGTCATCACGGTGACCCGGACGACGTTCGTGAACGGGTCGGCGTACTCGTCCCATGCCTGTTCGAGCAGGTCCTCCGCGCTGACCACCCGCCCGTCGGCGCGCATCAGCACGTGCAGTACGGCGAACTCCTTGGGGCTCAGGTTGACCGGGTGGCCGTCCCGGGTGACGGTGCGCCGGGCCACGTCGAGCGTGACGCCGTGCTGCTCCAGCACCGGGGGCAGCGCCGGGGCCGACCGTCGCCCGAGTGCCTGCACCCGGGCGACCAGCTCGGCGAAGGCGAAGGGCTTGGTCAGGTAGTCGTCCGCGCCCAGGTCGAGACCCTCCACCCGGTCCCGGATGCCGGCGGCGGCGGTGAGCAGCAGCACTCGGGTGCCGGTGCCGGAGCCGGTCAGGCTACGGCACACCTCGTCGCCGGTGTGCCCGGGCATGTCGCGGTCCAGCACCGCCACGTCGTAACGGTTCACCCCGATCCGCTCCAGCGCGCCGTCACCGTCGTAGCAGACGTCGACCGCCATGGAGAGGCGACGCAGCCCCTCGGCGACCGTGTCCGCCAGCAGCCGTTCGTCGTCCGCCACCAGTACCCGCACGTTTCCGCTCCCCCGCGCTCCGCCGTCGTCCGGCACACGTTCCCAGGCGGGGGTTAAGGATTCCGTAAGCGCCCTCCCCTACCGCCGATCATGCAGTCGTGGTGCCAGCCTTGTGCCGATGTGGGGCATAAGCGGGGCACCACAACTGCATGATCGCCGCCGTGAGGCGGGGAGGTCATAGCAGATCGTTTGGTGGGATGGGGGTTTTCCACAGCGGGGATGGTTATCCACAGGTGAGGGTGGCGGGGTGGCGGGCGGGGCTCGGGGCCGGGACCGTGGGTCGGCATGGGAGCGGAGCTGTTTCATTACTCGGAGTTGCTGGCGTCGGGCTGGAGCCGGGAGCAGGTCAGGAGTCAGACCGAGGCGGACTCGCTGGTCCGACTGACCCGTGGGGTGTACGCGCCGACCGCTGACGCGCGCGCCGACAACCGGCTGGCGGCAATCTTCGAGCGGCTACCGGACGGCGCGGTAGCAGGCTTTCACACCGGCGCGATGCTGCACGGGTTCGGCGATGTGCGCTCGGAGCGGCTGCACGTGATCGTGCCTGCCGGCACGGTCGTACCACGGATTCGAGGCGTGGTGGCGCACGAGTCTGTCGTGCCGGTACGAGATCCGGTCATCCGTCAGGGCGTTCCCTGCGCGCCGGCCGCCCGCTGCGCGATCGACCTGGCGAGGACGCTCCGACGGATGGACGCCCTGCCGGTTCTGGACCTGTGCCTCCGGGTGGGTGCCTGCCTGCCCGACGAACTACGGGCCGAGGTGGCGAAGCATCGCGCGCTGCGCGGCGTCTGCCAGGCCCGGCAGTTGGCCACCCTGGCTGATCCACGGGCGGAGTGCCGCCAGGAAAGCCAGTTGCGGCTGGTCCTGGTGGATGCCGGCCTACCCGTTCCAGAGCCCCAGTTCTGGGTGTACGACGGACACGGCGTCGCCCTCTTCCGGATCGATCTTGTCTATCGTGAGCGCCGAATCGGCATCGAGTACGACGGCAGCTCACATCTCGATCATGACCGCCTCAATCATGATCGCTCTCGAATGAACTGGCTCGCCGATCAGCGTTGGCGGATGCGCCACTTCACCGCACGCGACCTCTACCGCCGTCCCGCCCACATCACCACCACCATCCGCGCCCTCCTCACAACCC
>NZ_POTX01000069.1 GCF_003236305.1 Micromonospora endophytica
CCCAGGTGGCGGGGGCGGCGGTGGCGGCCGGCTCCTGGCGCGCTCCGGCGTGCCACTCGCCGAGGTCCACCGGCCGGCGCGTCTCGGAGACCGCCGCGCCGGGGCGGCCCGCCGGACGCAGCGCCGTCGAATCCGGCCAGGGCAGGGTCGGACGGGACGGGGGCTCCGGTCGCTCGACCTTGGGGATGAAGGCGGTGGAATCGTCGGTCTGATCGTGATGCCGGCCGTCGGGTTGCTGGCTCATTCCGGCCTCACTTTGACACCGTCGCCGAACGCAGGGTGGTGGAATCCTCGAAGGCGGGCACGGTGACCGTCGAGGCCGTCTCGGAGTAACCGAGCTGGTAGTTGTCGACCGCGTCCCTGAACCACCGGACTCCCTCAGAAGCGGCGAGGGCCTGCCGGAGAGCGGCGGGGTCGCCAATTGCTACGATCTTGAAAGGCGGGGAATACACCCGACCGTGCAGCAGCAGGGTGTTACCCACGCAGCGTACCGCGCTGGTTGTCAGGACGCGCACGTCCATGATTGACATGGCTTCCGCGCCGCCGGCCCAGAGCGCGTTCACCACCGCTTGCACGTCGCCCTGGTGCACGACCAGGTCGTCGTTCTCGACCCCCTCGGGCAGGTTGTCGAGCTGCGGCGCGTCGTTGAGCTCCACCGTCAGCCCGGGGCCGGTGAGAGCGACGAAGCCGGCGGCACCGAGACTCGCGGCGGCGCGCTCCTGCTGCTCCCTGATCGGGCCGTCCGAGTCCGCCAGATCGGTCGTACGGCTCTCGACCTCCCGGCGTAGCCTCGCGGCCCGTTCCTCGTTGGTGGCCACCTGAGCCCGCCGGTCCTCGATGAGCTCGGTGAGCTGTGGACGTCGATCCTCGCGAAGGGCGGTGCCACCGGCGGTGGTGGCGGTGGTGGTGAAGAGCAGGCCCGCGGCGGCGGCGATCAACGGCACGCCGATCGACCAACCCGGTCGGCGCTGCCGTGGCCGGCGAGGCAGCAACCCGGCGACGAGTCGCCGCAGGGCCTTCTGCCACGAGGCTGCGCCGGACGTGTACTCCACGGACCGTTCCCCCTGTCCTCACAGCTACCGCGCCCGCGCGATCTTGGACTCCATCGACAGCTGTCCGGCAGCTTTCTCCGGGCTGACCGGCACCCGTCTGGCCCCATTCGTGGATTGGACGAGCCTTCCGGACTACGCTAGCTCTCGAACATTATTGGCCATGGACCGTCGCCCTCGCGCCCGGTTGTCAGGCCGGACGAGGTCGTAACCCCTCTGGAGAGCGTCGTGCCCAAGTCTCAGGTCCGCAAGAAGAAGGTGTACACCCCGCCGACGGACGTCCGCCCGACGACGACAGCGGCGACGCGCAAGCCCAGCCCGCTCTGGCTGCCGGTCTCCGCGGTGTCGCTCATCGTGTTCGGCATCGGCTGGTTGGTGGTCTACTACCTCTCCGAGCAGGAGTACCCGGTCGCCGAGCTGGGCTACTGGAACCTCGCGGTGGGCTTCGGCGCCATGGTCGGCTCCCTGATCCTGCTCTCCCGCTGGCGCTGATTCACGGGCCAGGGCCATCCTGGTCACCGTAGCGCCGTCACCGGGCCGCCACCCTGCCACCACCAGCGCCGGGGCCGATCCGGCAACTGTCGTGCGGGCCGCCTAAGGTGGGCGCAGGGCATCGTGGCCCCGGGTGCGAGAAGTCTCACGTTACTGCTGGGTAACTTTCCGCGTAGGCTGCACCGCATGACCGAGCGAAGCGAGGTCATCGACCGGTCCGGTTGACGGTGCGGTGGTGTCGGCCGATCGTGCCCGACCCGGTCGCCATGCCCGCCCGACAGGCAGCAGACCGGGAGGCCAACTCGATGGGCAGCGTCCAGATCGTCACCACGATCCTCGCGGCCGCCATCACCGCCGTGGCGGTGTGGCTTGCGGTGCGCGCGGTCATGAAGATGGTGGCTGTGATCCGGCTGGGTCAGCCCGACCCGTCCCGGTTCGGCGACCCCACCAGCCGTACGAAGACCATGCTCGCGGAGACCGCCGGGCACACCCGGATGCTCCGTTGGAGCGTGGTGGGCGCCGCGCACTGGTTCGTGATGGTCGGCTTCATCGTGCTGTCACTGCTGGTGCTCGAGGCGTACTTCGAGGTGGTCTCGTCGACCGGCGGACTGCCGCTGATCGGCGGCTGGACGCTCTACGGCCTGGTCACCGAGTGGATCGGCATGCTGGGCATCGTCGGGATCGCGGTGTTGATCGCGATCCGGTTGATCAACCGGCCGAATCGAGCCGGCCGCCGGTCGCGGTTCACCGGTTCGACCATGTGGCAGGGCTACTTCGTCGAGGCGATCGTGCTGGCCGTCCTGATCATGGGCTTCCTGATCCGGGGCTTCAAGGTCGCTACCGACCACTTCGAGTACCCGACCTGGGCCACCCCGCTCAGTCACGCGGTCGGCTCGGTGCTGCCGGACTGGGAGTCCGGCGTCAGCATCGCCGCCCTGATCAAGATCGCCATTTCGATGACCTGGCTCATCGTGATCTCGCTGAACGTGACGATGGGTGTCGCCTGGCACCGATTCCTCGCCTTCCCCAACATCTACTTCAAGCGGAAGCCGGGTGCGGCCGGCTCCGGCCTCGGTGCACTGCGGCCGATGATGAGCGACGGCAAGCCGCTGGACTTCGAGGAGGCCGACCCGGAGAAAGACCAGTTCGGTGTGGCGCAGGTCGAGCAGTTCACCTGGAAGGGCCTGCTGGACTTCAGCACCTGCACCGAGTGCGGCAGGTGCCAGTCGCAGTGCCCGGCCTGGAACACCGGCAAGCCGCTGTCGCCGAAGCTGCTGGTGCTCAGCCTGCGCGACCACGCGTACGCCAAGGCGCCCTACCTGCTGGCCGGCGGCGGCAAGGATCTGACCGGTGAGGAGAAGGCGACCGCCGCGCAGCTTGCCCACGTCGACGTGCTGGCGCTCGCCGAGGCGGAGAAGCCTCTGATCGGTGACGCCGAGGCGGGCGGTGTGATCGACCCCGACGTGCTCTGGTCGTGCACCACCTGCGGTGCCTGCGTCGAGCAGTGCCCGGTGGACATCGAGCACGTCGACCACATCGTGGACATGCGCCGCTACCAGGTGCTGATCGAGTCGAGCTTCCCGTCGGAGGCCGGCGTGATGCTGCGCAACCTGGAGAACAAGGGCAACCCCTGGGGTGCGCCGCAGAACACCCGGGAGGACTGGACCAAGGGCCTCGATTTCGAGGTGCCCCGGGTCGGCGAGGTCGACGACTTCGAGTACCTCTTCTGGGTCGGCTGCGCCGGAGCGTTCGAGGACCGGGCCAAGAAGACCACCCGCGCGGTCGCCACCCTGCTGAACGAGGCCGGCGTCTCCTTCGCCATCCTCGGCGAGGGCGAGACCTGCTCGGGCGACCCGGCCCGCCGGATCGGCAACGAGTTCGTCTTCCAGATGCTCGCCCAGCAGAACGTGGAGACGCTCAACGAGGCGTTCGAGGGCCGCGACAAGGCCAAGCGGAAGATCGTCGCGACCTGTCCGCACTGCTTCAACACCCTGGGCAACGAGTACGGCCAACTCGGCGGCGAGTTCGAGGTGGTGCACCACACCCAGTTGCTGGCACACCTGGTGGCCACCGGCAAACTGACCCCGGTGCAACCGGTCGACGGTGGGGTCACCTACCACGACCCGTGCTACCTCGGTCGCCACAACCGGGTCTTCAGCCCGCCCCGCGAGGTGCTGGGCAGTGCGCTGGGCGACGGCGAGATCACCGAGATGCCGCGTAACAGCGAACGCTCCTTCTGCTGCGGTGCCGGTGGGGCCCGCATGTGGATGGAGGAGCGCATCGGCAAGCGGATCAACGTGGACCGGGTCGAGGAGGCCATGTCCACCGGGGCGAGGACGGTGGCGGTGGGCTGCCCGTTCTGTTCCACGATGCTCAGTGACGGGGTGAATGGCAAGGGTGCCGGTGAGCAGGTCGAGGTGATCGACGTGGCGAGCGTCCTGCTTCGTTCGGTCAAGCCCGAGCAGTCCCCGACCGCCACCGCAGAGCCGGTCAGCGGCTGATCTCACGGCCCGTACGCGGGGTGCGGCGGTACCTTCACCGGTGCCGCGGCACCCCGTTTTACAAATTGGCGCAGATAACTGTCAGAATCGCCGACACCCTTTGTATTCAACCGGTTGCGCAAACGTGAATGGGCCGTTGGTCGCCTTGATTCCGCCCTCAGCCTTCCCTAATGTGGGGCACCGACCGCCGTAGGTCGTCTGTCCCGCCCTTGCCGCTCGCGGGACGCCCGGTGGTCGGTTGCAAAGGAGTCGGTGCCGGTGGCAACCATGCCCCTTCATCGTCGCGCGTCCGGACGATTCCCTCGTACCGGTGGCCTGCACAAGGCCGCCCGCCGGCTGGTCGTCCTGGTCGCCGCCGCCGCGGTCGGCGCTGGCCTGCTCGCGGCCCCCGCGTACGCCGAGCCCTCGGTCGAGCAGATCGAGGCCGAGATCGACAAGCAGTGGCAGCGGCTGGAGCCCACCATCGAGCAGTACAACAAGGTGCGCTCCCAGCTGAAGGTCAACCGCGAGAAGTCGAAGGAACTCCAGAAGAAGATCCAGCCGCTGGCTCTGGAGACCGAGCTGGCGATGAACCGGGTCGGCGACATGGCCTCCCGGTACTACATCACCGGTCCGTCCCAGGAACTCGGTGCGGTGCTGCTCAACGCCAAGCCGGACACGCTCGGCGAGCAGATGGCCTTCCTCAACCGGCTGGCGGCTGCGGAACGCCGGGAGCTGGACGGCGTCATGAAGATCAAGAAGAAGTACGACGACCAGAAGGCCAAGCTCGACGCGCTGATCTCCGACCAGGAGGCGAAGGAGAAGCAGCTCGCGGCGAAGAAGAAGCAGATCGACGCCGACATCAAGCGGCTGGAGCGCTCGCTGCCGGTGACCACGGTCAAGACGACCAACTGCCCGACCATCAACGGCGTGGTCAGTGCCGCCGCCCGGACCGCCATCAGGGTGGCCTGCGAGCAGGTCGGCAAGCCGTACGTCTGGGGCGCCACCGGGCCGAACGCGTTCGACTGCTCCGGCCTGACCCAGTACGCCTACAAGGCCGCCGGTATCTACCTGACCCACTTCACCGGTGCTCAGTGGAACGAAGGCAAGGTCGTCTCGCGGGCCGACGCGCGCCCCGGCGACCTGGTCTTCTTCCGTAGCGACGTGAGTCACGTCGGCCTCTATCTGGGCAACAACCAGATGGTGCACGCGGCCAGGGCGGGCGTGCCGGTGAACGTGTCACCGATCACGACGATGCCGATCGCCGGCTTCCGCCGCCCCGGCTGACCGGTGCGCGGCTGAGCGGTAACGCAGGAACGAACGAAGGCCCCGGGTCAAGCGACCCGGGGCCTTCCTCATTGTCGGATTTATGCACCGTGAGTGACGGCGCGGATGTGTTGCGTATCGACGCGTATCGTCCCTACGCTGGGCAATCGCCGGCCGGCCCACAGCTCCGCCCAACCTGGGCGGTAACGGTCCGGCACCGCCGAGTCGCTGTCCGAGCGAGCCGGGGACCCAGGTACCCGGGGTGAGTCCGCGATGCGCGGTAGGGCGCCCCTTCCCGCCCGAACCCGTCAGCTAACCCGGTAGGCGGTATGGGACGAAGGAGTACGCAGCCCGGTGGCACACCATGCCCCGCGGCCACCGTCAGCACGGCCGGCGATGCCCGGTCCGACGACGGCTGCGCCGCGTTTCCGCTGGTACCGCTGCACCACCACACTCGCCGCCCTGACCGCGACCGCCGTCATCCTGACCGGCGGCGCGACGGTGGCGTACGCCGACCCCAGGGTCGCCGACATCGAGCGCCAGATCGACGAGGACTGGAACCGGCTCGAACCCGTCATCGAACGGCACAACGCCACCCGGCAGGACCTGGCCGCCAAACGGCGTCAGGCCGACGCCCTGGCCGACCGGATCGCACCACTGCAACGTGAGGTGGACGAGGCTATGCAGCGCGTCGGCGTGCTGGCCGCCCGGGCCTACAAGGGCGGCACGGTCCGGGTGGTCAACGCACTGCTGGCCAGCAGGTCGGCAGGTGAGGTGGTCGAGCAGGCCGAACTGCTCGACCGCTACGCCCAGTTCCAGCAGCAGGACGTACGCCAGGCGCGCGAGCTGCGTGACGAACTCGCCGCCACCAAGGGCGCGCTGGACCGCAACATCGTCCAGTTGGCGCGAACCGAGGCCGAACTCGCCGAGAAGCGGCGGCAGATCGACGCCGAGATCGACAAGTTGCAGCGGTTGCGGTTGCGGGCGTACGGGAAGGGGGGCGGTGGTCCGCTGCGACCGGCACCCTGCCCGGCCGGCTACCCGGGTGGGGCGGCCGGGAAGGCGGTCACCTTTGCCTGCGCCCAGATCGGGAAGCCGTACTCGTGGGGTGCCGAAGGACCGAACGCGTACGACTGCTCCGGGCTGACGCTTGCGGCATGGGCGCGGGGCGGCGTGCGGCTGCCGCACAACGCGGCGCGGCAGCGCCAGGTCACCAAGTCGGTCAGCCGGGGCGCGTTGCGCCCTGGTGACCTCGTCTTCTACTACCGCGACCTGCACCATGTCGGCATCTACGTCGGCGACGGCTGGGTGGTGCACGCCTCCCGCGCGGGCCAGCCGGTGCAGATGCGACCGATTGACGTCAGCCCGATCCACAGCTTCGGCCGGGTGTAAGGAGGGGCCCCCTGCTAACGCCTGGTGTATAGCAGGGGACCCCTTTTAACGCGTACACCGGCAGGGCCCGCACCCACGACGGTGCGGGCCCTGCCGGCGGACGTCAGCGGGTCGGCCAGGTGCGCCAGTTCTGCCAGGCGCGGCTCGGCGTCGGGCCGCGCTGCCCCTGGTAGCGCGAGCCGTAGACGGCCGAGCCGTACGGGTGCTCGGCCGGGGACGAGAGCCGGAAGATGCAGAGCTGACCGATCTTCATGCCCGGCCAGAGCGTGATCGGCAGGTTGGCCACGTTGGACAGCTCAAGCGTCACGTGGCCGGAGAAGCCCGGGTCGATGAAGCCGGCGGTGGAGTGGGTGAGCAGGCCGAGGCGGCCCAGGCTCGACTTGCCTTCGAGCCGGCCCGCGAGCTGGTCGCCGAGGGAGATGACCTCCAGCGTGGAGGCGAGCACGAACTCGCCCGGATGCAGCACGAAGGGCTCGCCGTCGGGCACCTCGACCGGCGAGGTCAGGTCGTCCTGCCGGGTCGCCGGGTCGATGTGGGTGTAGAGATGGTTGTTGAAGACCCGGAACAGCTTGTCCAGGCGTACGTCGATGCTGGACGGTTGCACCAGGGTGGGCTCGAACGGCTCCAGCGCCAGGGTGCCCGCCTTGATCTCGGAGACCAGGTCGCGGTCGGAGAGCAGCATCGGCACACCATATCTGCCGGTACGGGTGACCTGCGTGTCGGACTACCTGGTTCGAACGTGTGTTCGATAAGATGTCGGCATGGCTTCCTGGTCCGAATTCGCCGCTGACGAGCCTCGACTCGCCGACGGGATCCGCCTTCTCATGCAGCAGTACGGCCCGGGCTTCGGCTACCTGGCCACGGTCCGCGCCGACGGTGGGCCCCGGGTGCATCCGGTCGCCCCGGTGATCACCGATGACGGTCTCTTCTGCTTCGTGATCGACTCGCCGAAGCGGCGCGACCTGGAGCGCGACGGGCGTTATGCGCTGCATTCGTTCCCGCCCGAGGAGAGCGACGACGAGGCGTACGTCGCCGGTCGGGCCCGGCCGGTCACCGACGATGCGACGGTGGCCCGACTGGCCCTCGCGGCACGGGCCGCGCCGCACGCCGACTGGCGGCTCTTCGAGTTCTCCGTCGACGTGGCGATGCTCGCCCGCCACGAGCACGCTAACGCCCTGGGCGGCCTGGTGGGGCGCCCGGCCGTCCAGGTCTGGCTCGACCCGGCCGGTGCCGCTCCGGAGGCCAGCCGCCCCGCGCCGGCACCGACCCACGCCGGCCGCCACGTCCGCGCCGCCTGAGCCGCCTCGCGCCGATGCCGGCCCCCTCGTCCCGGGACCGGCATCGGCGTACGTGTCTGACCGGCAGGCGTTACGCGCGGTACGTGTTCCAAGCGTTGATCATCCGAGTCGCCTGACCCGGCGTGAACTGGTACATGCAGGAGTCGTACGAGTAGTCCATGAAGTTGGTGATCGGGTCCAGGCCGGGGGCCGGGCAGGTGTCCCGACCGGTCGGGCAGCCGCTGGCAAAGGATGCCTCCGCCGGAGTGTCCGCGACCTGGTCGCCCTGACCCGAGCAGCCACCCTGGAAGGTGTGGTAGAGGTTCAGCCAGTGGCCGACCTCGTGCGTGCCGGTGTCGCCCTGGTTGTAGTTGGTCGCGGTGCCGCCCGGCAGCGACTCGCTGAGCACCACCACGCCGTCCATCACGTTGAGCGTGGTCTGTGGGAACGTCGCCCAGCCGAGCAGGTCGTTGCTCAACGCGCCGAGATAGATGTTGAGCGTGGCCTTCGTACCCTGCCGCAACTGGGTCTTCATCTGCCGCTCGGCGGTCGTGCCCTGCCGGATCGGGTACCACGCCGAGTTGGTGACCCGGTTGATGCTCTGAAGCTGGAACGCGAAGGCCGTGCTGGCTCCGCCGGTGGCACCGCTGAACGCCTGGTTCAGCACGCTGATCTGCGAGTTGATCATCGAGTCGGGGATGTTGCCGCCGGCCCGGGTCGAGTCCCGCTGAATCACGTGGACCACCACCGGAATGGTGACCGAAGCCGCCGCGGCCTGGGCGCTGAGCGTACGCTGCCCGACCCGCTTGGCCCGCTCCTGCAACAGATCGGCGAACTCCGACTCCCGCTGCTGGAGTTGGGCCATCGTCAGCTCGTTCGGGTCATGCTTGGCTTCACCGCCCCGGGCCCGGGCGAGGGCGTCCGAGCCGTCTTCACAGACCTCGTCGGCATGCACGTCGGCTGCCGTCGCACTGCCGGTCGTCGGGCTCGCCGTCGTGGCAGCGGCTGGCAGCAGGCCGACCGAGGCCACGCCGAGCACCAGAGCCAACGACGTCGATGTGATGCCGGCCATCCGCCGGCGCAGCAGGACGGGACGTAGTCCCATGGGCCCACCTCTTTCTGGCGACGCGACCGGGGGTTTGTGTCGCGTCGTGCGGGAAACGTGGGGCAGACGTTACAACTGATCGACAGATTTGAGAACGGCTATCTGTTGCGTCCGTGAAACTTCTTCCCGGTCACTGTGCAGCGGGCCGGCTGCCCGGCCCTGGGTGCGCTGAGGTGGGCGGCTCAGGTAGAGTGATCCCGCTTGCGGGTGTAGTTCAATGGCAGAACATCAGCTTCCCAAGCTGACAGTGCGGGTTCGATTCCCGTCACCCGCTCCACACGAAGGCCCTGCCCAGGACGCAAGTCCCGGTCAGGGCCTTCGATGTTGAAAATCTTGGTGCGAACCGGCCCCTCCAGGGGCACTTTCGCACCAAGACCTACACGTTGAGGGGGTGCGGGGTGGCCGACGTGGTTGAGGTGATCATTACTGGGCCGGATGCTGAGTGGCTTGCCGGGTTCACACGCCGCCTGGTCGACGAGAGGTTGGCCGCCTGCGGACACCAGCTCGCCCCGATCCGCTCCATCTACCGCTGGCAGGGCAGTGTCCACGACGAACCGGAGGCCCGGGTGGCGCTGCACACCCGGGCGAGCCTGGTCGAGCGCATCACGGCACGCGCCAACGAGGAGCATCCGTACGAGGTGCCCTGCGTCATCGCCCTGCCGGTGCTGAGCGGCAACCCCGCGTACCTGCAATGGGTCGCGGACGAGACCACCGCGTAGGCCCGCGCTGCCGGCGGCGCGGCGGCGCGGCCCGCCGTACGCTGGCGCTCATGCGGATAGGCATCGTGATTCTGCCCGATCAGCGTTGGTCGGTGGCTCAGCACCGCTGGCGGCAGGCCGACGAGTGGGGCTTCGACCACGCCTGGACGTACGACCATCTGGGCTGGCGTGATCTGGTGGACGGCCCGTGGTTCGACTCCATGACCACCCTGACCGCCGCTGCTTCCGTGACCTCCCGGATCCGGCTCGGCACGCTCGTGGCGTCGCCGAACTTCCGGCATCCGGCCGCCTACGCCCGGCAGGTGACCGCGCTTGACGACATCTCCGGCGGACGGGTGCTGCTCGGGCTAGGCGCCGGCGGCATCGGGTTCGACTCGGCCGTGCTCGGCGGTGAGACACTGCCGCCGCGACAGCGGGTGGACCGCTTCGCCGAGTTCGCCGAACTGCTCGATGCGATCCTGCGACACGACGGGACCACCTGGCGGGGCGACTGGTTCGCGGCGGTGGACGCGCGCAACAACCCGGGCTGTGTGCAGGAGCCTCGGGTGCCGTTCGTGATGGCCGCCAACGGTCCGCGCTCGCTCCGGCTGGCCGTCCGGTTCGGGCAGGGGTGGGTGACCTACGGTGCTGGTGGCGACGATCTGGAGGGCTGGTGGGCCGGGATCGCCGAGCTGGTGGACCGGCTCGACTCGACGCTCGCCGCCGAGGGGCGCGATCCGGCAACCCTGGACCGCTACCTTTCGTTGGACGGCGCACCCGTCTTCTCGCTCAGCAGCGCCCAGTTCTTCGCCGACCAGGTGGGCCGCGCGGCGAAGCTGGGCTTCACCGACGTGATCACCCACTGGCCCCGGGAGAGCAGCTGGTACGCCGGTGACGAGGCGGTGCTGGTGGACGTCGCCACCCGGCTGCTGCCCGATCTGCGCGGCTGAGCCCTCAGACCAGTCGGAAGCGGATGCAGACGACCTCGGTGTCGTCGGTGACCGGGGTGCCGACGCGAGCCCAGTAGGCGGCGTGCCCGGCCCGCCACTCCTCGATCGAACGGTCACCCTCACCCTCGGCGCGGGCGAACTCCCAGGGGACCTCGGCGAAGCGGGTCACCTTGACCCCGGTCACCTCCACGACGCCCAGCTGAGCGTCGTGGTCGTCGACGAGGGCCAGCCGTTCGCCGACGTGCTCCAGCTGTTCGGCCTCTTCGGCGTACTCGTCGAGCAGGCCCGCGGTCGCGGTCTTGGCCCCCGACAGCACCAGGGCGTTGAGCCTCGCCCGCAGCTCACCGGGGGTGCCGAGGGCGAGCGCGCGTAGTCCGCCAATCCGTGGCCACATCGGGTCCGACATTACCGGCCATTGCTGGCGGCGTTTCGCTGGTCCCTGCTGCCGTCGGCAGGGCGGTACGGTCGATGCCCGACAAGGAGGAGACGTACATGGCGGACCGACGTGCGGTGCTGATCCCGGGAGGCGGTTACGACACCCGGTACCCCCTCTTCGTCTACCTCGGTGAGGCGCTGCGCCGGGCCGGTTTCCGGCTGCACGGCATCTCCTGGCAGGTGCCGGAGAACTTCAGCCTGGACACCGGCGGCACGTGGGTGTGCGACCAGGTCGACGCGACCCTGACCGAACGCACCGACCTGCTTGTCGGCAAGTCCCTCGGCAGCCTGGCGGCACCGCTCGCGGCCGACCGGGGCCTGGCGGCTGTCTGGCTCACCCCGCTGCTGCACCAGCGTGAGGTGGTCGAAGCGCTGCGCCGAGCCACCGCTCCCTTCGTGCTCGTCGGGGGGACCGCCGACCGGTCCTGGGACGGTGCGGTTGCCCGGCAGCTCACGCGGTACGTGCTGGAGATCCCCGAGGCGGACCACGCACTCATGGTGCCTGGGCCGCTGGCCCGTTCCGCCGAGGCGCTCGGCCGGGTCTGTACGGCGGTCGAGAGCTTCGTCCGCTGAGTCCTCACCGCCATCGCCCTCCGCACGACGGTGCTGCCCGCCGCACGGCGTCGTTCGCCGCACGGCGTCGTTCGCCGCACGGCGTCGTTCGCCGCACGGCGTCGTTCGCCGCACGGCGTCGCCCGCCGCACGGCGTCGTTCGCCGCGCGAGGGTGGCGTTTGTTAATAGGGGGCCCTTCCTATACACGAGGCGTTAATAGGGGACCCCTCCTTTCATCCAAGTTGGGTGGTGTGGAGGAGGGCGTGGATGCGTAGGGCGGTGGCGGTGGCGGGTGGGCAGTCGGTGACGATGGTGGAGGTGCCGACTGGTTCGGCGCCTCTGGCCGCGCAGATGTCGTAGAGGGCGCGTACCTGGGCGGCGGTGGCCACCCAGTCGTCCACCACCAGCACCCGGTCGCCGGGGCCGAGGTGCCGGTCCCGGACGGCCAGGTCGACCCGGCGGCCACGGAAGTCGGGTGGGCTCTGCGCCCAGGTCAGTGGGCCGGCGGGGAGTCGACCGTCGCCGGCTTTGTGTGCCGCGACGAAACCCACGCCGAGCGCGGTGGCGGCCAGCGGTCCGAGCAGGAAGCCGGTGACGGCGGGGGCGACGACGACGGTGGGCTGGGCCGAGCGGTACGGGGCGACCAGCGCGGGGCCCAGCGCGGCGAGTGTCATCGGGTCCCGCCACCAGCCGGAGATGTCGCTGACCAGGTGACTCGCGCCAGGACCGGGATCGACCCAGCGGAACAGCTCGATGAGGCGTGCCCTCAATTCGACGGCCATGGCACCCATCCTGCTCTGGCTGCCTGCGCGCCACCGCACCGGCTGGTCACGGGGCCGGGTGGCCTACGGCAGATCGGATGATCGGCTGCACGTATCGCCGCAATTAAGGGCATACCATCATGATCACGTTGACTTCCGAAGTGCTTCTCTCGTTATGGTCCGACCCGATTTGATCCATGAAGGAAAGGACCGGGCCGGTGACTGGCAGACACTTCCGTACCCGCAGGATCACCTCGCCGACTGGTCTAGTGGCCAGCGCCGCGGTGGCCGTCGCCCTCGCCGTCGGTGGCACCGTCGGTGCCGTACACCTGACCGCAGGCGGGGAGTCCGAGCGGACGCCCGCCGTGGACCTCGCGCCGAGCGTTGATCCGGCGACCCCGAGCGGCAGCGCGTCGCCCAGCGGCAGCGCCTCGTCCAGCCCGAGTGCCAGCGCGTCGCCGAGCCCGAGCGCCAGTGCCAGCGCGAGCCCGACGCCGACGCGGAGCGCGAAGGCGCCGTCGCGCAGCAAGCCGCGTACGGCCAGCCCGTCGCCGACGCCCAGCGCGAAGAAGACGACGGCGCGCCCGGTGGTCGACACCGGTTCCTGCGGCGCGTCCTTCTA
Organism: Micromonospora endophytica; assembly: GCF_003236305.1. Classification (GTDB taxonomy): domain Bacteria; phylum Actinomycetota; class Actinomycetes; order Mycobacteriales; family Micromonosporaceae; genus Micromonospora; species Micromonospora endophytica. Next base: position 13,081 of record NZ_POTX01000069.1, read on the forward strand.
CTGGGAGGGGCAGCTGACCGCGAACGGCGAGACGTTCAACCCCGAGGAGATGACGGCCGCGCACAAGACGCTGCCCTTCAACACCAAGGTGCGGGTGACCAACCCGGCCAACGGCAAATCGGTCACCGTACGGATCAACGACCGGGGACCGTTCATCGAGGGGCGTTGTCTGGACCTGTCCCGGGCGGCGTTCGCCAAGATCGCCTCGCTCGACCTCGGACACATAAACGTCCAGTACGAGGTGCTCGGTTGAGCCGTTCACGAGTGGCGTTCGGGTTCTGCGCGCGATCCTCGCGGGCAGAACCGTCTCCTCCGACGGGTCAGGGTCATTCTTTCCATCCCAACTATCGGGCATGCTGTCGGATGTACGCACGCAACTCCTCGAGCCGGGCCGTGGCCCGCTGAGTCCCGGATCCCGCGCCGGCCTCGGCGCGGCCCTCGTCCTGCTCGCGATCGTCTCGGCGATGGAGTGGCTGGACGGCCGGTCGGCGAACTACATCGCGCTGATGGTGGCCGCGCCGTTCCTGGCCGCGGCGTTGGCGTCGTGGCGGATCGTGCTCGGGGTCGGCACCGCCGCGTCCCTCCTCGGCGCGACCTTCGCGCTGGCCGAGCGGCCGGTCTCGCTCTCCGCCGCGATCGCCGTGGCCGGCATCGCGCTGGGCAGCGGCATCGCGGCGGCGGTGGCCGCGGTACGCGAGCGGCAGGCCGAACAGATCGCCGAGCTGTCGAAGCTCGCAACTGTCGCGCAGCAGGCGGTGCTGCGCCCGCTCGGTCCCCGGGTGGGCACCCTCTCCGTCGCCGGGCGGTACATCTCCTCAACGGCCAAGGCGGAGATCGGCGGTGACCTGTACGAGGCGATCGACACCCCGTACGGCGTACGCATGATCATCGGGGATGTGCGCGGCAAAGGGCTGGAGGCGGTCCGGCTGGCCAGCATCGTGCTGGGCTCGTACCGGCACGTGGCGTACGAACGGCCCGATCTGCGCGCCGTGGCGGCGGACCTGGACCGGGCGGTGGCCCGCGGCGTCGGCGACGAGGATTTCGTCACCGCGGCCCTCGTCGAGGAGCGCGGCGGCACCCTCACCATCGTCAACTGTGGACATCCCGCGCCGCTGCTGCTCCGCCGGGGTGCGGTGATCCCGTTGGAGCCGCCGGCGCCGGCGCCGCCGCTGGGGTTCATGCCTGTGGTCCTGCCCCGGGTGGAACGGTTGGAGCCGGGGGACCGGCTGCTGCTGTTCACCGACGGGCTCGGTGAGGCGCGTCGGGACGGCGAGTTCTTCCCCACCGCCGACCGAGCCTGGCGGCTGCTCGGGCACGGCACGGTCGCCGACGGCCTGGCCTCGCTGGAGACCGCCCTGGTCGAGTGGGTGCACGGCCGGCTCGACGACGACATCGCGCTGGTCCTGATGGAGTACACCGGCTCGCCCAGCGGGGCGACCGCGGCGGTGCCGAGCTGGGAAGTCGGCGCGGCCGAGAGCTGACCGGGAGCGCGGTCGAAGGCTGACCGGGAACGCGGTCGAAGGTTGGTCGGGAGCGCGGCTGAGGGCTGGCCGGGAACTGTGTAATCGCCGTCACTTCCGCAGCCGGGCTTGTCGCTGCCTACTTGCGAGTAATACAGTCTGGGTTACTGATCGGTAACACCTGTCCGGAAGCGGGGCCAGCGACATGACCCACTACAAGAGCAATCTTCGGGACCTCGAATTCAACCTGTTCGAGGTGTTCGGAGCGGACCGGGCGTTCGGCCAGGAGCCGTACTCCGAGCTCGACGTCGACACCGCGCGGAGCTTCCTCGCCGAGATGGACCGCCTGGCCCGCGAGGACCTGGCCGCCAGCTACACCGACAGCGACCGCAACCCGCCGGTCTTCGACCCGGCCACGCACACCGCGCCACTGCCGGAGTCGTTCAAGAAGTCGTACCGGGCCTTCATGGAGTCCGAGTTCTGGCGCCTCGACCTTCCCCCGGCGCTGGGCGGCACCAACGCGCCGCGGGCGCTCTGGTGGGCCATGGCCGAGCTGGTGCTCGGCTCGAACGCCCCGGTCTGGATGTACGCCTCCGGTCCGTCCTTCGCGCACGTGCTGCACGTCGAGGGCACCGAGCGGCAGAAGAAGTGGGCCAATCTCTTCATCGACAAGGCGTGGGGCTCGACCATGGTGCTCACCGAGCCGGACGCCGGTTCGGACGTCGGCGCCGGCCGGGCCAGAGCGATTCCACAGCCGGACGGCTCGTGGCACATCGAGGGCGTCAAGCGCTTCATCACCTCCGGTGAGCACGACCTGAGCGACAACATCGTCCACTACGTGCTGGCCCGTCCGGTGGGCGTGGAGGGCGTCGGTGGCCCCGGCACCAAGGGCCTGTCGCTGTTCGTCGTGCCGAAGTACCACTTCGACGAAGAAACCGGTGAGCTGGGCGAGCGCAACGGCGTGTACGCCACGAACGTCGAGCACAAGATGGGCCTGAAGGTCTCCAACACCTGCGAGTTGACCTTCGGTGAGCACGGCGTACCGGCCAAGGGCTGGCTGATGGGCGACAAGCACGACGGCATCCGGCAGATGTTCATGATCATCGAGTACGCCCGGATGCTCGTCGGCACCAAGGCGATCGCCACCCTCTCCACCGGCTACCTGAACGCCCTGGAGTACGCCAAGAACCGGGTGCAGGGCGCCGATCTGATCCAGGCGACGGACAAGACCGCACCCCGGGTCACCATCACCCACCACCCCGACGTGCGGCGCTCGCTGCTGCTGCAGAAGTCGTACGCCGAGGGGCTGCGGGCCCTGGTCTGCTACACCGCCTCCTGGCAGGACCAGGTCGCCATCGCCGAGGCGGCCGGCGACGAGCCGGCCACCAAGCTGGCCAAGCGGGTGAACGACCTGCTGCTGCCGCTGGTCAAGGGGGTCGGCTCGGAGCGGGCGTACGAACTGCTCGGGCACGAGGCGTTGCAGACCTTCGGCGGCTCCGGATTCCTCCAGGACTACCCGCTGGAGCAGTACGTCCGGGATGCCAAGATCGACACCCTGTACGAGGGCACCACGGCGATCCAGAGCCTCGACCTGATCTTCCGGAAGATCGTCCGGGACAACGGCAAGGCGCTGATGGCGGTGGCCGGCGAGATCCAGGAGTTCATCACCAGCGAGGGCGGCAACGGCCAGCTCAAGCAGGAGCGTCAGGCGCTCGGCAAGGCGCTCGCCGAGATCCAGACCATGCTCGGGGTGCTGACCGGCTGGCTGGGCGAGGCGCAGGCTGGCGACTCGCGCGCCCTCTACAAGGTCGGGCTGAGCAGCCGCCGGTTCCTGCTGGCGATCGGCGACCTGGTCGTCGGCTGGCTGTTGCAGCGTCAGGCCGACGTGGCGCTCAAGGCGCTGGCCGGCGAGGTCTCCGCCACCGACCGGGCGTTCTACACCGGCAAGCTGGCGGCGGCCCGGTTCTTCGCCCGTGAGGTGCTGCCCCGCCTCGGCGCTGACCGGCGGATCATCGAGGGTGCCGACCTGGACATCATGGACCTTCCGGAAGAGGCGTTCTGACCCTGGTGGGACCGACGGCGGTCGGCGGGCACCTCGTCCGCCGGCCGCCGGCGGGTGCGCGCACCCGGGGCGCGACCGACGCCACCGGGTGACCGGCTGGTCAGCCGGTGGTGGCTGCCCGGCGGGCGATCATCGGAGGCCGGGCCGATGCCGGCACAGGTGTCCGGGACGCTAGGGTGCACCGGGTGAAGTGGCCTACCGCTCAAACCCTGCGGCAACGGGTGATGCTCCCGGTGGTCGGCGTAACGATCCTGCTCACCGCCAACGTTCCGCCGCTGTACGAGTTCTCCAGCAACTGGATGCACGAGCGCAAGATCAGCAGCGTGGAGTACCAGCGCGAGCACGGCGCCTGGCAGATTCTCGAACTGCCGGAGGACCGGCGGGTCAACGCCATCCACGCGGCGCTGCTGCCGACCGGCAAGGTCCTGCTGATCGCCGGGTCGGGCAACGCCCGCGACCAGTTCGAGGCCGGCACCTTCCGCACCCTGCTGTTCGATCCGGCGACGAACGGCACCGAGGTGGTGCACACCCCGGTGGACCTGTTCTGCGCCGGCCACGCCTTCCTGCCCGACGGCAACCTGCTCGTCGCCGGTGGCACCCAGCGGTACGAGGTCCTCGAAGAGGACGTCGAGCGCGCCGGCGGCACCATGCTGGTCAAGAACGAGGCACCGGATGGCAAGCCGCGCACCTTCGTCAAGGGCACCGTCTTCGTCGCCCCCGACGGGCGGCGCTACACCGCCGGCCACGACTTCGTGGTCCCACCGGCCACCAAGACGGTCGAGCCGATCGAACCCGGGGACCCGGACTACGATCCGGCCCTCGCCCACGGCGGCAACCCGCCCGAGCGGGTCACCGTCACCGCCAGCGAGACCGCGATCTGGGTCGACGCGGCCGGCTTCGGCGACGAGTACGTCGTCGACAAGCAGACGCAGTACCGGGTGGACGCCCTGGTCGGTGCGGAGGCCGAGAACATCTACGGCATGACCATGGCCGACGCCATCACCATGGACAAGCAGGACTACCAGGGCCTGGAGCAGGCGTACGAGTTCAACCCGTGGACCGAGCGGTACGAGCGGGTCGCCGACATGGCCGAGAAGCGGTGGTACCCGACGCTCACCGCGCTGCCCGACGGTCGGGTGCTCACCGTCTCCGGTCTGGACGGCAGCGGCAAGATCCTCGACGGCTCGCAGAACGAGATCTACGATCCGGCCACCAAGAGCTGGACGCTGCGCCCCGACCTGAAGCGCTACTTCCCGACCTACCCCAGCCTGTTCCAGACGGCCAAGAACAACGTGCTCTTCTACAGCGGCTCCAACGCCGGCTACGGCCCCCAGGAGGCGGGCCGCGAACCCGGTTTCTGGAACCTGCGCGACAACTCGTTCACGCCGGTGGCCGGGCTGCGTGACACCGACCAGACGGAAACCAGCATGAGCGCCTGGATCGGCCCGGTCCAGGACCAGAAGATCATGGTGGTCGGCGGCGGGGGCGTCGGTGAGTCGGCGCTGTCCACCGAGCGGATCGACATCATCGACCTGGACAGCGCCGCGCCGCGCTTCACGCCCGGCCCGGACCTGCCGGAGGGCACCCGCTACCCCAACCTCGTGCAGTTGCCCGACGACACCACCCTGATCACCAACGGGTCCCGTGACTACCGGGGCCGCAGCGACAGCGACAACCACACCGCCCGGCTCTACCACCCGGATTCGAACACCCTCTCGGTCGCCGCCGACCCGCGCATCGGCCGCAACTACCACTCGGCGGCGCTGCTGCTGCCGGACGGGCGGGTGCTCACCGTCGGTTCCGACCCGCTGTTCCGCGACGCCAAGAACAGCATCACCGGCACCTTCGAGCAGCGGCTGGAGCTGTACTCACCGCCGTACCTGTTCCGCGGCGACCGGCCCGAGATCGGGACCGTGCCACAGGAGGTCAAGCGGGGCCAGAAGTTCACCGTCGCCAGCCCGGACGCGGCCCGGATCGACAAGATCCGGCTGATCCGGCCCGGCGCCGCCACCCACATGCTCAACAACGAGCAGCGCTCGGTGGCTGTCGAGTTCACCGCGACGGCGGGCGGGTTGAACCTGACCGTGCCGCGCAAGGCGGGCATCCTGCTCTCCGGGCCGTACCTGATGTTCGCCGTGGACACCGACGGGATCCCGTCGGTCGGCGTACCGATCATGGTGTCCTGACCGCCGGGCGCACCTGCGCGGTGCGTCCCGGCGGGCTCAGCCGCCGGCCAGTTGGAGGGCGTACTCGGTCCACCACTGGCCGGCGGGCGGCTCGCCGGGACGGCAGTCACCGTCGGACTCGCCCGGTCGCTTGATCCACAGCAGTGCGTCGACCCGGTCCAGGCCGGTCGAGGTGGTCGGCTCCGCGCCGAGCCGCCGGCCCGGCGGGTTGCACCAGGCCGGACCGCCGTCCACAGTCGTTCCCTTGGCCGGTCCGGCACCGTTGCGGCTGGTGTCGACGACAAATCGGGTACGCCCACCGAGCGCGTCGGACACCCGGCGGCCGTAGTCGACGTTCTCCGGCGTGGGAATGAAGTTGGAGACGTTCAGGGCGAAGCCGTCGGCCTGCTCGATCCCGGCCTGGCGCAGCACCCCGGCCAACCGGGACACGTCCCGGACCCAGCGAGGATGGCCGGCGTCCAGATAGACCTGGGCGGTGCCGCTCTGCTTGAGCACGGTGACCGCGTCGGCGAGCAGTGCGAGCCGTTCGCCGTCGCCGGCACAATCGTCCAGGCTGTGGGGCACCGCGTCCGGCTCGACGATCACCGTCACCGGTCGGCCGTCGATACCGGCGGCGAAGTTGCGGAGCCAGGCCCGGTAGTCCTCGCCGTCCGGCGCGCCACCGCCACTGAAGCTGCCACAGTCGCGGCCCGGGATGTGGTAGGCCACCAGCACCGGCATTCCGCCGGTCTCGGCGGCCCGGGTCAGCGTCGCGTCGACCGCCGCCGTCACCTCCGCGGTCGGGCTGGTGATCCAGACCGCCGTCGGCTGCTCGCTGATCCGCCGGATCTTCTCGGCCTCGGCCGTCCGTCCCGCCTGCTCCCAGGCGGTCACCTGCTCGGCCGCGGTGCCGGCCGGGTCGACGAAGAGCTTCGCGCCGGCCAGCGGCACCGGCGGGCCAGCCGATCGTTGCGGGTCCGCGCTGGCCACGACGCTCGGCTCAGGCGACGGTCGGGAGTCCGGGCGGCCACAACCGGCCGAAAGCAGCAGAGCTGCCACCGGTAGGGCCAGCACCGACCAGCGGGGCAGCTTAAACGACACCGTTCGTCCTCCGTCGCGGGCGTAAGGCATCGCCGAGACTAGCTCAAGCAGCCGATCCAGATGTGAAACGCCTTTGACGTACGATCGCGCGGAACCATCGACCCGACGGCGGCGGGTCGGCACAAAAGCGAACAGAATGGCAGGGCTGCAACCGGTGACCGATCCCCTGGAAATTCCGGTGTATGGGCGATCGTGGGCTCGTCTCGAAGCGTTCAGCAGGATCGCCGGGCCGCTGACCGAGCCACCGGCGGGCCAGCCCTACCGGGTCCGTTACCGCAGCATGCACCGGGTGCTGGGCAACCGGCGGCTGGTGACCGCGGTGGGTATCGCGCTGGCGAACATCTGCTTCGAGGTGATCTTCCTCATCTGGTTGCTGCGGCCCGAGCACATGGCCGACACGAACCCGGGGCCGGTCGCCGAGGTGGCCCGGGTCGCGAACATCTTCGTGATCTGCTCGATCCTCGTGGTCGAGGCGTTACGGCTGATCAACGTACTGTCACTCTCGCTGGCGTCGGTCATCGCCCGGGATCCGGTGCCGGTGACGCCACCACCTGGGCTGAGGGTCGCCTTCCTCACCACGATCGTGCCGAGCAAGGAGCCGATCGCGGTGGTCCGGGACACCCTGCGCGCGGCCAAGCGGATCCGCCACCGGGGTGTGTTCGACGTCTGGCTGCTCGACGAGGGCGACGACCCGGAGGTCAAGGCGGTCTGCGCGGCGCTGGGCGTGCGGCACTTCTCCCGCAAGGGTCTGGCGCACTACAACCAGCCACGTGGCGCGTTCCGGGCCAAGACCAAGCACGGCAACTACAACGCCTGGGTCGACGCGCACGGCAACGGGTACGACGTGTTCCTCTCGGTCGACCCCGACCACGTCCCGCTGGCCAACTTCGCCGAACGGATCCTCGGCTACTTCCGCGACCCGGACGTCGCGTACGTGGTCGGTCCACAGTGCTACAAGAACGGTGAGGCGTTCGTCACCCGCGCTGCCGAGTCGCAGCAGTTCCCGTTCCACAGCGTGATCCAGCGGGCCGCCAACCTGTACGGCACGTCGATGCTCGTCGGCACCAACAACGCGATCCGGATCAGCGCGCTGCGCGACATCGGCGGGCTCAGCGACTCGATCACCGAGGACATGGCGACGGGCCTGGCGGTGCACACCACCCGCAACCGGGCCACCGGTCGGCGGTGGAAGTCTGTCTACACCCCGGACGTGCTCTCCGCAGGTGAGGGCCCGTCCAGTTGGAGCGACTACTTCTCCCAGCAGCGACGCTGGTCCCGGGGCACCTTCGAGCTGCTCTTCGGCCGTTACTGGCTGCGCTTTCCCCGGCTGTCCGCCGGCGGCATGCTGCACTACACGCTGATCACCACCTTCTACCCGTCGATGGCGATCGGCTGGCTGCTCGGCATCGTCAACGCACTGCTGTTCCTGGCGCTCGGGGTCACCGGCATGACGATCTCCCCGCAGCTCTGGTTCGCCCTCTACACCGACGCCACCGCCTTCTCCCTCTGGCTCTACCTCTACAACCGGCGGTACAACGTCAGCCCGTACGAACCAGCCGGATCGCGCGGTCTGAAGGGCATGCTGATGTCGATCATCTCGGCGCCGATCTACGCCGGGCAGTTGATCAGCACGCTGCTGCGCCGGCCGGCCAAGTTCGTGGTCACCCCCAAGGGCGCCTCCAGCAGCAGCGACGGGCTCCGCACCTTCCGGGCCCACCTGGGCTGGCTGGTGGTGCTGGTCGCGGCGATCGCGGTGGCCTTCGTCCGCGACTACGCCAGCCCCGCAGCGCTGCTCTGGCCGGTCGTCGCCGTGCTGATCTGCCTGGCCCCGATCGTGCTGTGGCGACGGGACCTGGGCCGGACCGCCGCGAAACTTGCCGAACAGGCCGGGGCCATTCCGGAGGTACGCAGCCCGGACCGGGTCGGTGACATCACCATGGAGATCCCGCGGGTGCTGCGTGAGGCGCACGAAGCCACCCGTTCGACGCGGGAAGGACCGAGGGAGATCCCCGCCGCGCAGCCCGGCGACTGGTCCGGTCGGATCCCCACCCAGGCCCGTCCGCCCGCCGTCGAACGCGTTCCGAAGCAGGCAGTGGATCCGGACGCCACCGAACTGCTGCCCCGGGTGCCCGAGCGCGGGCAGCGCTCCGGGCGGTTTGGGCCGCCTGAATGATGTTCGCCGGCTGGCGGCGTGGGTAACCCGGGCGCGGACGGGTAACCGTCGCGGACCAGTCAGGTGTACGCCCAGAGCAACCGCACGGGGGAGTGCCGCGCACATGGGCATCGGTAGTGGAATCTTCCTGATCGCGATCGGCGCGATCCTGACCTTCGCCATCCGGGCCAACGTCTGGTGGGTGGATCTGCGCGCCGTCGGCTGGGTCTTCATCCTGGCCGGCCTCGCCGTCCTGCTCACCACGCTCTGGTACTGGCAGGACCGCCGCAAGCGGGCCCGAACCCTGATCGTGGAGGAGAACCGGCTCTCGCATCCGACGGCGATGATGCCGCCACCTCCCGACCCGCCGCCACCGACCGCGCCACCAAGCTAGCCGCGTGCGGTGTGCCGGTCGCTGATCGGGGCGGTGCGCGGGCCCAGGTCCAGCCACGGCCCCCTGAGCCGGTGCACGACCAGGTCGCAGGTGCGCAGCCCGTCCGGATCGCCACCTGTCGGGTCGAGCAGGTGGGACAGGAACGAGATGCCCGGATTGTGGGCGACCAGCAGGATCGTGCCCGCACCCGGGTCGACCCCACGCAGTAGCGCCAACAGTTCGTCCGGCTGCGCCTCGTACGCCTGCGGCTCATAGCGGACCACGGGCGCCGGACCGGCGGGGCCGCCCTCCGGCGGGGAACCGGTCAGGCCCGTCTGCACCTCGTGCCAGGTCTGGCGGGTGCGTACCGCCGCCGAGCAGAGCACCACGTCCGGCAACAGCCCGTGCCGGGCCAGCCAGCTGCCGGCCGCCCTGGCGTCGGCGCGGCCGTCGACGGTCAACTGGCGATCGATGTCGGGTCCGTCGCGGCCTGGCGGTTCGGCCTTGGCGTGCCGCAACAGCACGAGCGTCCCTTCGCTGACCTGCGCATCCGTCATGCGTCAAGCTTGCCTGATTGGCGATCTTTGTGCCCGGGTAGTTCCCTTGGTGCCGCAACCGTCATCCATGGCCGCGGCGAAGTGGACAGCCAGCTTCGATAGCCGAGGAGACGACGAGATGGGTATCGGTGGCAGTATCTTCCTGATCGCGGTTGGCGCGATCTTCGCTTTCGCCGTGCAGGCGGACGTCGGTTGGCTCAACCTGAACGTCGTCGGCTGGGTGCTGATGCTCGCCGGAGTCGCCGGCCTGCTCGTGACCCTCTACTTCTGGAACTCGCGTCGTCGCGCGGTCGTCGCCCCGGCCGAGCGGGTGGTCACCGAGCGTGCCGTGCCGGTCCAGAGCGATCGCGTGGTGCAGGAGTACCGCGAGGTGCGTCGGCCTGGTCCGACGGTCTGACTTTCTCCCCCCACCGGCGGCGGTGGGACAGCAGGGATCCCCGGCCCTGCTGTTCCACCGCCGCCTGCCCTTTCTTCGGGCGAAACCTATGCGAACAGCGCGAAGTAGATGGCGATGTGATGACAGATCGCCGCGACAAGTGTGCAGGCGTGGAAGAACTCGTGGTGGCCGAAGACGGTGGGCCAGGGGTTCGGCCGCCGCAGCGCGTAGAAGACCGCGCCCACCGTGTAGATGGCGCCACCCACGGCGAGCAGCACCAGCGCGGTGACTCCACCCTGATGCAGGATGTCGGGCAGGATCGCCACCGCCACCCAGCCGAGGGCCAGGTAGAGCGGCGCGGACACCCAACGTGAGACGTGTGGCCAGACCAGCTTGAGCGCCACCCCGGCCAGGGCCCCACCCCAGACCACGGTCAGCATCGTCACGGAAGCGCGGGTGTCCAACAGCAGCAGGCAGAACGGCGTGTACGTGCCGGCGATGAACAAAAAGATCATCGAGTGGTCCATCCGCCGCATGACCTGATAGCCACGTGTTGACCACACTCGACGGTGATAGAGCGCGCTGGTGCCGAAGAGACCGCAGACGGTCAAGCTGTAGACGGCGCAGCTGATCAGCGGAGTCCAGCCGGGTCGGGCGGCGGCGATCGCGCAGAGCACGATGCCGCAGACCAGGGCGACAAAGAAGGCGTACGTGTGCAGCCAGCCGCGCATCCGGGGTTTCCCGATGTCGACCGGCTTGAGCCGGGGGCGTGCTGAGGTGGTCACGGCCAATAGGCTACGACAGCGTAGGTTACTTTCTAGTAGTGCCAAAGGTCACGTCTTCCGACCGGCAGCTGACACGGCGGTGTCCCCCCGTCCGCAAGGATGGCGGAATGCGGATCAGACCGGTAGGCGTGGCAGCCCTGCTCCTCGATCTCACCGACTCGGCGTCCGGCGGAATCGGCCGGTCCGATCCGGCCCCGGCACCCGGCATCGACCTCCCGGCGCTGGTGGAGGCGTGGCGGGCCGAACTCTGGCGCCGTCGGGACCGGGGCGAACTGATCGCCACCGAGATCGTGCCGGCCGCCACCACCGTGCTGCTCGACGGCGTACCGGATCCGCTGGCCGCCGCCAGGCGGATCGCCGGCTGGACCCCACCGCCGCCCACCACCGCGACCGCCGACACCGACCCACTGAACGTGCCGGTGACGTACGACGGAGAGGACCTGCCCCGCGTCGCCGAACACTGGCACACCGACGTGCCGGGCGTCCTGCGCCGCCTCCGCCAGACCGAGTTCCGGGTGGCCTTCTGCGGCTTCGCGCCCGGCTTCGGCTACCTCACCGGGCTACCCGCCGAACTGGCCGTGCCCCGGCTGGCCACCCCCCGCCCCCGGGTGCCGGCCGGCTCCGTCGCGCTGGCCCTGTCTCTTATACACCTCTGACGCTGCCGACGATAAGGCCCCT